>NZ_JPXY01000010.1:0-2381 GCF_000771895.1 Gallibacterium genomosp. 2 | reverse complement strand
CCGTGACCGTTCCACCGGTAACACCAATAGAACCACTTGCCTTTGATAGCGAATCGAATAAACCGGCTGTAGCAGACGGAAATAAAGTTATCCTTAATTTAAATGGTAAGGCAACTTCTGATCATACAGCGGATACGTTCGATGGTAATAAAGCTACTTTGATCTTTGGTGATGCCACTTCAGCTAATGAGAAAGTACATACTCTGACTGGCGCAGGAAACAACGGTCAAATTAAGGTATATAATCCAAAACTTGACTGGAATATGAGTACTGATGATGATGGTACTGGAGTGCAACAGGATCACGCACCGGGTTGGGGTTATGATGAAGCAGCACTCCAATGGGATGCAAGCCATAATAACTATAATCCTAATGACTATAGAAATCGTTTTTATAAATGGACGGGTGCTAGTGATGCTGCGGATATTATTCTTGTAGAGAATGTACGAACTGACTCTGTTGATGACAATACGCAAGTACAAGGTATGATTGCTTCGGAAGTAACAGGTACGGAATTCAAACAAGTTCGTTTTGCTCTTGATACGCTTGGTGGTGGCAATGACTATATTAAAGCCAAAGGTGTGGGCGGACACGTGAAAATTAAAACTAACGAGGGTGACGATGTCATTGAGTTAGGTTATATGAATGGACGTACAGGCGTTGGTGTGCCGTGGTATGATGGCTCTAACCAAATTGATATGGGTGCCGACAATGATAAGCTGTTAGTAACGAGCCATTCCGCAGACCAAAATGTTTGGCAACGTGGTTATGGTAATGGTTCATTGTATTACACTAATGCGAAAATCGATATGGGCGAAGGCGATAATGAAGTGAGTATTTATCATAATATTATTGCTGGAGCTGAAGATGGTTCGGGGAACTATATTCGCTTTGGTAGCGGTAATGATAAGCTTACCGTAGGTGGATATATACGTAGCGAATTAAGTGATACTAAGCATAGATCTTCGAATATTATTGATTTAGGTGGCGGACATGATACGGTTCAAGTGAAAGGCGGTCTTTATAAAGATAATAATCTTAAATTTTTAATGGTATCTGATGATTCAAGTGAAGTGACTTTTGGCAATTCAATTGGTGGATATTCCTCAATGCTGATGGGGAATGGAGCTGATACGGTTGTTGTTAACGGTAATGCTGAGTTTGGTTCAGATCCTTATTATGATAATTGGTTAAATGATGTTTTTGCGAAAAACGTGGAAGTAGGTAAAACAAATGCTATGTACCAAGGTTTTTATGAAACAGAATTTAAACAAAAAGTAAGCGAGAGATGGGCTTCTGCTAACATTGGCCAACGTATTGACTTAGGCAATGGTGAAAATACATTATCAATTACTGGTTCAGTATCGAAATTGAATTATCGTGGTGGTGTTGATAATGATACTGTTACTCTTGGCGCAACATCAGAGTCTCGTTTCTGGATGGGAGATGGAACTAATACGCTTTTATTAGGATCAAACAGTAGTAGTATTGGTTATTCCGGTGGTACTGGTACAGATACAATTACGATTAATGGTAGTGTTAACAATAATAGTACCTTTAATATTGGTTCCGGTAATAACAGCATAAAGATTACAGGTAATGCTGAACAAACTTGGATCGGTGTGAGCAATAATAATGAAGGTTTTGCCCAAAGTGGAAATGATACGGTAACGATTGGAGGTAACTTCATTGGAAAAGGAGCAAAAACTGAGGATATCAATTTAGGCGCTGGTCAAGATAGTGTAACCATCTCAGGTAAGCTCCAAGACTCAAATATCCAAATGGGTGATGATAATGATAGTGTTACGATAAGGGGTACTATCGATGGCTCAAATATTATTGATGCTGGTAAAGGTGATGATGTGATTACTGTGACCAATCAAATTAATAGTTGGAATACTCAACTTATTGGTGGAGAAGGTAATGATACTTTCACTGTGCTGTACTTTAAAGGCGATAATCGAAATGCAGTATCAGGGGGAACGGGTAAGGATACCTTAAATATTACAGGAAATCTTAACTCGTTTATCGTAGGAAGTGATAAAAGAGGATGGACTAATTTATGGTCGATTGAAGAAATTGTCTTTAAAGGTACTTCAGGAAGAAATACTATTCGTATTGATGGAAATATCTTAACTGCAGACAATAATAAATCGCTATATATTAAAAACCAATCTACAGGTTCAAACACTGTAGATGTTAATGCGAAATATTCTTATAAATCAAGCCAGACACTGCGTGAAGATAGAGATAGTAATGGGCAAGATGAAGCTTATAGCTATACAGTTTATAAATTTGATGGAGGATATACGCTTTATATTGAAAATGGTATTAATATTATTTAATGTTTAATCACATTTAAGTTGGCATATAGGACAAAA
>NZ_JPXY01000009.1:0-6581 GCF_000771895.1 Gallibacterium genomosp. 2 | reverse complement strand
GTGCATTGCCTCCAATTCCCATAATTTATTACGCCGATAATAACTTGGTGTAACCTTAAAAATGTACTTAAATCGACGTGTAAAAGATTGTTGGGAATCAAATTGATATTTTAATGCGATCTCAAGGATAGTTTTTTTCGTCAACCTCAACTCAACAGCCGCTTTCGTCAAACGACGAGCACGAATATAGCTAGCCAGTGTGACCCCTGTTACTTTTTTGAACAGCCGCTGAAAATACCACTTGGTATAACCCGCTTTATTCGCCACATCATCAAGCAGTAAAGACTGATCTAAATTATGTTCAATCCATAATAGAACATCTTTGATAACCGTTGTATGAAACTGCTTATCATCATATCTTAATTGGATGTTATTAGCTTTATTTTGATAGCGAGAATGCTGTTCAATATACATAAAATAACCTAAATGTTCTTAAGATTGTCACGACCACATCATCATGATACCATAAACATACTGACGGTATGTTATTTTAAATCTATCATGGAAAATAAAAATCATCAACAAGAAAATTTTAAGAGTACCTATCAATCACTGGTTAACTCAGCACGAATATTGTTTGTTGAAAAAGGCTATCAAGCTGTTTCAATAGATGAGATCTCGGGAAAAGCGTTGGTGACCAAAGGTGCCTTTTATCATCACTTTAAAAATAAAAAACAATTACTCAGTGCCTGTTATAAGCAGCAATTAATTATGATTGATGCCTACATCACAACAAAAACTGATTTAACAAATGGTTGGTCTGCCTTAGAAAGTATATTTGAACATTATCTTGATTATATTATTGATAATAATAAAAACCTTATCCCTATCCAAGAAGTGATGCCTATCATTGGTTGGAATGAACTTGAAAAAATTAGCCTTGAATACATTACTGGTAAGGTAAACGCCATTGTCAGCAAATTGATCCAAGAGAACCAACTTAAAGCTTATGATGATGATGTGCTTAAAAACTTACTCAATGGCTGGTTTATGCATATCGCAATACATGCGAAAAACCTAAAAGAGCTTGCCGATAAAAAAGGCCAATTTATTGCTATTTACCGCGGCTTTTTATTGAGCTTGAAAGATAAATAAAATAGATAGGTTTTATTTGAAGCTAAATCTTCTTTATCGTAAAAAATGCCCTCTTGGGTTATCAAGAGGGTCATTATATTTCGCGGAATAACATCATTTGGTGACGAAATAACTAAGCACTTGTCTCCTGTTTACTCCCCTGAGCTTGAGGGGTTAACATGAAGGTCATCGATAGCAGGATAATAATACAGTAAAACGCTAAACCAATAATCCAAATCCAGCCATCCCAAATTGGTAGTGAATGATTATAAATAACAGCAAACAGTAATGGGCCAATAACACCGGTTGCATTGGTAAGGCTCACCAATAATCCCTGTAAAGCACCTTGCTGATGACTCTTTGTTTGGATAGACATCACTCCCTGTAATGCAGGTAAAGCGATCCCACCACCAGCCAATAAAATTAAAACAGGGAAAACTAACCAACCTTCAGATATAAACGCTAAAAAGGCAAATGCACTACTATCTGCAATAAATCCGAGCAGTACTGCCGTTTTTTCGCCCCATTTAGTGGCTATTCTTCCTGCCACAAAGGCTTGGAATACTGAGTGTAAAAGACCAAGACCCGCTAATGAAAAGCCAACCATCATGCTATTCCATCCAAAACGATTTTCGGTAAATAGCACCCACACCGTTGCGGGAATTTGGCCTATCAATTGCGCTGAAAAATAAATAATCAACAAAATGGGCATCGTTTTAAATAAAGTGATGTATACCGAATTCGATTGCGTCTCAACCCCTACTTCGGTATCTGTATTATCACGTGTATTTTTGGTTTCACGGAACCAAAACATAACCACAAGGAAAGCGACAATATTTAGCAACGCAGCGATAAAAAAGGGACTATGCGGTGAAATCTCTCCTGCAAAACCACCAATAATAGGCCCCGCTATTAAACCAAGCCCAAAACTTGCCCCTAACCAACCGAACCACTTCACGCGTTGAGAAGCTGAGGTGGTATCGGCAATGACCGATGCCGCGACAGCCCCAGTAGCTCCTGTGATCCCTGAAAGCAAACGGCCTAAATACAGCATCCAAAGCGCACTTGAAAAAGCCAGCAATAAGTAATCCAGCGATGCGCCTATTAATGACAACAACAGCACTGGGCGCCGACCAAATCGGTCAGACATTTTTCCAAGCCAAGGAGCAAAGATAACCTGCATTAACGCATAAAGTGCAAGCAATACGCCAAAGTGGTTAGCGATATCTTCCGAAGCAATAAATTCACGTAATAACGTTGGCAAGACTGGCATGATAAGGCCAATCCCCATGGCATCGAGTAACGTAATTACCAATGCGATCTTTGTCGAACTATTCATTTCACTTTTCTCTATCACTGATAAGGAGTGGTAAAATAACTCTATCAATGATAGAGTGTCAACAAAAATTAGGAATTAATGATGTCTAGATTAGATAAAAGTAAAGTGATTAACAGCGCATTAGAGCTGCTTAATGAGGTCGGAATCGAAGGTTTAACAACCCGTAAACTCGCCCAGAAGCTAGGTGTAGAGCAGCCTACATTGTATTGGCATGTAAAAAATAAGCGGGCTTTGCTCGACGCCTTAGCCATTGAGATGTTAGATAGGCACCATACTCACTTTTGCCCTTTAGAAGGGGAAAGCTGGCAAGATTTTTTACGTAATAACGCTAAAAGTTTTAGATGTGCTTTACTAAGTCATCGCGATGGAGCAAAAGTACATTTAGGTACACGGCCTACAGAAAAACAGTATGAAACTCTCGAAAATCAATTAGCCTTTTTATGCCAACAAGGTTTTTCACTAGAGAATGCATTATATGCACTCAGCGCTGTGGGGCATTTTACTTTAGGTTGCGTATTGGAAGATCAAGAGCATCAAGTCGCTAAAGAAGAAAGGGAAACACCTACTACTGATAGTATGCCGCCATTATTACGACAAGCTATCGAATTATTTGATCACCAAGGTGCAGAGCCAGCCTTCTTATTCGGCCTTGAATTGATCATATGCGGATTAGAAAAACAACTTAAATGTGAAAGTGGGTCTTAAAAGCAGCATAACCTTTTTCCGTGATGGTAACTTCACGGTAACCAAGATGTCGAGTTAACCACCCTTTAGATTCATAAAGCGAAAATAATGCGGCTCCAACGTACCCACCTAAATGGAAACGGCGTTCACTCCAATCTAAACACGCACAACAGATTTTACGTGAATGTTTGGAAGGAACGTCAATTCCCATTTCATGAAAATATTGAATACCACTTAATGTGATCATTGAACCATTTTCAGTGATCCATTGCTGTTGACAAAGGGAATCATAGATCTTAACGGCAACTTCGCCAGCTAAATGATCATAGCAAGTACGTGCTTTTCGTAAATGCACTGGCGTGGAAACTTTGGCATGTACGCCATGGTTTAAGGAGATCCCCATCATACTTTCCATCAATTCAGCAATATCTTTTCCTGCTAGCCGAAAATAACGATGCTTGCCTTGAGCTACTACTGTGATTAGCTGGCAATCTAATAATTTAGATAAATGACTGCTCGCCGTTGAAGCTGATATATTCGCCACAGAACTTAGCTCAGTGGCCGTCCAAGCTCGCCCATCCATCAAAGCACTGAGTATTTTAACTCGTGAAATGTCAGACATAGCCGCCCCTATCGCGGCTATTGAGGACTCAAAGGTAACCTCTTTTCGTATTAAATTAGCCATCGCAAGTTCACTTTATTGCCCAAGGGAGCGTAACAGATGCAGCCATACTATCATTGTCCGTTATTAATATCAGTTGGTTAGCATGGTCACTGTATTGCACTAAAATATTAATGTTATTCTCCGCCAATACTCGTGCTATTTCGCCAAGTTCCCCCGGTTTTTCCTGTTTTAACTTACGAATTAATGGTGTCCGGATCGCAAGTACTAACAGTCCAGCTTGCTCTAGCGCTATTTTAGCTTCCTTTCCTTGTTCAACAAGAAAATGAGCATGGCATTCATCACCAACCGTAAATATCCCTCCCCCTTCCAATCCAATACCTTTATTACCTAATGTTTTTCCTAGTAATGCTAATTGTCCTATTTGATTATCTAAAACAACGTGAACATCAAACATTATCCTTGTCCTTTTTAAATGAATATTCGCGAGTAATATGAGCAATACTAATTTTGTAAAAATCAAATATTGACTCTCGCCCTTCTTGTTGAGCTTTCGCATGTAAAACATGATTTTTCCATTGCAGAACTGCGTATTCGTTTTCCCACCAAGATAGCGATAACATTTTTCCTTCTGTAGCTAGACTTTGAAAACGTTCAATTGAAATAAAACCAGCTACATGACTTAATAGTGGTCTTAACTCCTCAGCTAAAGTCAAATAGCGAGTTTGTTGGTCGGGTTGTATTTGCACCTCAAATATTACAGCAATCATATTTTTCTCCGTTATTAATCAACAAACAGAGTAATCCACCCGAAAATTAACACTTCGATAAGCAACGAAATATAGAAAGGTCATGCTGCTGTTTTATGTTGTATATCACACTTCTTTAAATTGCTCGGCCTGCGCTTATCATGTTCTCCTTCTCTTATAATTTTGTTTATTATTTATACTTTTTTATTTTTTGCTATCACCGAAAATAGTGCGGATCCCGCATGGTATTTAGGTTTACCCATCATTAAATACCATTGTTGTTATTTTAATCTTTTTAATATTTCATGATTAAGATCACACTAAAATTATGACCCTATTAACTAAAAGTTATGGATACCCTAATAAAACTCATTGTTAAAGATTAGTTAACCAAAGTAACTTCATTTTTCACTATTGTTAAATTGTTATAGTGAAAATTCTGGTAAACTAATAGAGGTAAAAAAATGATCCTAGATGCCAGTTATACATTATTAGTCGCATGTATCGCGCTACTCATAGGAATGTTTGTCGTAAAATTTACCCCGTTCCTACAAAAAAACCACATACCAGAAGCCGTCGTTGGTGGCTTTATTGTTGCAATTGTTCTGTTAATTATTGATAAAACATCAGGTTATTCGTTTACTTTTGATGCTTCATTGCAAAGTTTATTAATGCTCACATTCTTTTCCTCTATCGGGCTAAGTTCTGACTTTTCTCGACTGATTAAAGGAGGAAAGCCGTTAGTTCTATTAACTATTGCAGTAACGATCCTAATCGCCATTCAAAATACTGTCGGCATGAGTATGGCTGTCATGATGAATGAAAGTCCATTTATTGGCTTAATTGCAGGTTCAATTACTCTAACAGGTGGTCATGGTAATGCCGGAGCATGGGGCCCTATTCTCGCTGATAAATATGGTGTAACAGGCGCCGTTGAATTAGCGATGGCTTGTGCAACACTTGGATTAGTGTTGGGTGGTTTAGTTGGCGGCCCTGTTGCCCGTCATCTTTTGAAAAAGGTCTCTATTCCTAAAACAACCGAGCAAGAGCGCGACACTATCGTTGAAGCTTTTGAGCAACCAAGCGTCAAAAGAAAAATCAATGCAAATAACGTTATTGAAACCATTTCAATGCTGATTATCTGTATTGTTGTTGGTGGCTATATCAGTGCATTGTTTAAAGATACTTTTCTGCAACTGCCTACTTTTGTCTGGTGTTTATTTGTCGGTATTATTATCCGTAATACACTGACTCATGTATTTAAACACGAAGTGTTTGAGCCGACCGTCGATGTATTAGGTAGCGTTGCTTTATCGCTTTTCTTGGCAATGGCGTTAATGTCATTAAAATTTGGTCAATTGGCAAGCATGGCAGGGCCAGTATTAATTATCATTGCTGTACAAACTGTTGTCATGGTGCTATTTGCCTGCTTTGTCACCTTCAAAATGATGGGCAAAGATTATGATGCTGTCGTGATCAGCGCGGGTCACTGTGGCTTTGGTATGGGAGCAACACCAACAGCAATTGCGAATATGCAAACAGTCACAAAAGCATTTGGACCATCACATAAAGCTTTCCTTGTCGTTCCTATGGTCGGTGCCTTTATTGTTGATATTTCAAACAGTATCTTAATTAAAATATTTATTGAAATTGGTACATACTTTACCTAATAGCTACACACTACTCGGCGTACTTCTCCTAACAATTTATTATAGGGCAGTATGCCGAGCCGCTTTCTTACCCCGTATATTCCCCTAGTCAATCTATTTAGCTTGCACGTTTACGAATTAATTCTCGTGACAACTAAACCAAAATTTGAATTATGACGAGTATATCTGATTATTTATACTTTATTCGTTAGAATAGTCCGTAGAAATAAATAATCAGTAGGCTACATGGAATGAAATTAAGACATCTCGATATCTTTTATGCTGTAATGACTTGTGGTTCCTTAACGCGTGCGGCTGAAGTTTTACATATTTCTCAACCCGCGGCGAGTAAAGCACTCAAACATGCTGAGCACTGAGAGATCCCCTCATAATTTCCCCAAAACGTAACCATGTGTGAATAGATTTTGAGTAAGCAGGGTTGCAGCCACGAGTGAGTCTTCCCT
>NZ_JPXY01000008.1:0-48371 GCF_000771895.1 Gallibacterium genomosp. 2 | reverse complement strand
ATCTGATAAATAAACTGATAATGAACCCATCAAGCTGAGCTTGGTGGGTTTTTTTAAGATTTTGTTAGGTAGAAGGTAGTACCTTTAAATTTAAGATGGCGACAAGTGGGGAAAGCTTCCTGTTGTGTTTGTGAAATTTGAGAATAATTGGCGGTTAAATGGCGTTATTGATATTAGCGGTTAAACGCTGTAATAATCGATCCATAGCACGATAACCTAGTGCTTCAGCTAGATGAATGCGTTGGATTTGTTCTTCACCTGCCAGATCGGCGATAGTGCGAGAAACTCGTAAAATGCGATGATAGGCTCTAACAGAAAGCCCTAACTTATTCAATGCATTTTCAAGAAAAATGGCATCATCTTGTATTAATTTGCAATATTGTTCGATCTCTTTGCCAGATAAATGGGCATTAATTTTTCCGCAACGAGAGAGTTGTTTTTTCCTCGCCTGTATCACGATATGTTTTAATTTTTCACTGTTGTTTTCGTCTTTAGGCAATTGTTGTAACGTGCCTTGAGGCAATAAAGGCACTTCAATTGAGAGATCAAATCGATCTAAAAAAGGGCCAGAAAGACGGTTGAGATAACGCATAATTTGTTGAGGAGATGTGCGGTTATGTGTGCCTTGATAATGCCCTGTTGGGCTAGGGTTCATTGCGGCAATGAGTTGAAATTTTGCTGGAAAGGTAACTTTAGCTGCCGTACGAGAGATAATAATTTCGCCACTCTCTAATGGCTCTCGCAAGGCATCAAGCACTTTTCGATCAAATTCCGGTAATTCATCTAAAAAAAGTACACCATTATGAGCAAGAGAAATTTCTCCCGGTTTAGGAATAGTGCCACCACCAACTAACGCCGCCATTGAGGCACTGTGATGTGGTGAGCGGAATGGGCGTTGTTTCCAATTATGATAATCCAAACGATGTTGAACCAGACTGTTAATTGCAGCGGTTTCAATTGCTTCCTGTTCCGTCATTTCCGGCAGCAGTGTTGTTAATCGACTTGCCAACATAGTTTTGCCTGTACCGGGTGGCCCTAAAAAGAGGAGATTATGCTGTCCGGCAGCTGCAATGAGTAAAGCTCGTTTAGCGTGTTGTTGTCCGATAATATCGGTCATATCCAGTAAATGTGTGTTTTCAGAATGGGATAGTGGCGGTAATTGTTGTGCTATCGGCAAATTTTGTTGCTGATTCAAAAAACTGACAACATCTAATAGCGAGTCGGCAAAATAGGTTTGTGTGTTGGCAACTAAGGTTGCTTCTTGTGCGTTCTGTTTAGCAATAATTAATTCACGTTTAGCATTATTTGCGGCTAAGATAGCTGGAATAACGCCTTGAACACTACGTAACTTGCCTGTTAGTGCTAGTTCTCCAATAAATTCAAAGGATTGTAGCTTTTGAGCATCGATTTGCCCTGAAGCTGCTAAGATACCTAATGCAATTGGTAAATCAAATCTTCCTCCTTCTTTCGGTAGATCTGCTGGTGCAAGATTAACGGTGATTCGTTGAGTCGGATAGATAAAATTAGCATTCATTAATGCACTACGAACACGATCTCGGGCTTCTTTTACTGTTGTTTCTGGTAGCCCAACCAAAGTTAATCCCGGTGCGCCGTTACTCATATGGACTTCAATTGTGATTAATGGTGCTTGTACGCCGATAGAGGCACGGCTGTAAACAACTGCTAATGACATAACATTCCTCAATGCAAAATAAGGACAAGCATAGAGAAAAAGTGCAAATATAGAAAAGCGTTGTGAGTAGTTTTGTGATGATGATCGAAAAAAGAAAATTTTGTGATAATGATGGGCGCTATTTTCTACCCATCATTAATGAAATTATTTAACTTCTACGCCTTTTGCTTGTAAGTCGGCGTGATAGGAGGAACGAACGAAAGGGCCACAAGCTGCGTGTTCAAATCCCATCGCTTTTGCTTTGCTTCTGAATTCGTCAAATTCACTTGGTGGCACATAACGTGCTACTGGTAAGTGGTGGCGACTTGGTTGTAAATATTGACCTAACGTTAACATTGTTACGCCATTATCACGTAAATCTTGCATTACTTGTAAAATTTCTTCGTTGGTTTCACCTAAGCCAACCATTAAGCCTGATTTAGTTGGAATGTTCGGGAACATTTGTTTAAATTCGCGCAGTAAGCGTAAAGACCATTGGTAATCTGCACCCGGACGAACTTCTTTATATAAGCGAGGAATATTTTCAAGGTTATGATTAAAAACATCCGGTGGATTTTGAGCTAATTTTTCAAGTGCTACTTCAATACGGCCACGAAAATCCGGCACCAAAATTTCAATTTTAATATTTGGATTTAAGGCGCGGATTTCTTTCACACATTCGGCAAAATGACCGGCTCCACCGTCACGAAGATCATCACGATCGACAGAAGTGATTACTACATAACGTAATCCCATATCGTGAATAGTTTGTGCCAATTTTTTTGGTTCTTCCGGATCAGGTGGTAACGGTTTGCCGTGTGCTACATCACAGAACGGGCAGCGACGAGTACAGATTGCGCCTAAAATCATAAAAGTTGCAGTGCCGTGATGGAAGCATTCAGCAAGGTTTGGGCAAGAGGCTTCTTCACATACAGAGTTCAAGCCGTTCTTACGCATTGCCTTTTTGATATTTAAGATTTTTTCAGTATTCGCTGGAAGTTTAATTTTCATCCATTCTGGCTTGGGTAATAGCTCTTGGTGCGGATCAATATTTTTTACTGGAATAATTGAAGTCTTAGCGGCATCACGATATTTAACGCCACGTTCCATTTTAAACGGAGTGCCCATATTTTTTCCTTATTGTGTGTTGTCCAGACCATCAACAAAGGTGAGTTGTTGATAGCCGATTAAGCGGGTGAAATGTTCGATTAATTTAGGTGCGACATCGGCACAGGTAATAGGTTCTTTAACAAAATCTTGTAGTTGACACATTTCCAAGCCGGCATAGCCGCAAGGATTAATGTTATGAAACGGCGAAAGATCCATATGAATATTAAAGGCTAATCCGTGGAATGAGCAACCTTTGCGGATACGTAAGCCGAGAGAACAGATTTTTTTGCCGTTGATATAAACACCCGGTGCATCCGGTTTTGGGTAGCCTTCAATGCCGTAATCAGCCAGCGTGTTCACTACGCATTGTTCCAGATCGGTAACTAAATCTCTTACTGAAAGCGGCGATTCTTTACCGGATAATTTATCAATCGCTTTGCGGCGTTTAATATCAACCAGAATGTACATCACTTGTTGCCCCGGTCCGTGGTAGGTAACTTGACCTCCTCGGTCGGATTTAACAATAGGAATGTTAGTTCTGGTTAAAATATGTTCCGGTTTTCCTGCTTGACCTTGGGTAAATACAGGAGGATGCTGTACTAGCCAGATTTCATCAATGGTGTCGGCAGTACGCTGATCAGTAAATTGTTGCATACGATGCCAAACAGTGTCATAAGGTTGCACACCAAGCTGACGAATAATCACTTTTTGCTTAATCTGTTCTATTGTACTTTCCATAGTACTACCTTGGTTATAACACCATTTTGACTAATTCAATTTCAGCCAATTCTTTATATAAACGTTCTATCTGTTCGATATTCTGAGCGTTAATGGTAAAGGAAACAGAGTGATATTTACCATTTCGGCTTGGCTTTACAGAAGGAGTGTAATCGCCCGGTGCGTGTTGTTGTACAACGGCAAGGACGCGATCAGTGAGTTCAGGATGTGCGAGTCCAACAACTTTGTATGGGAAATCACACGGGAATTCGAGTAAATCTTTAAGTTTTGGTTGTTCTTGTTGTTGCATAATTTCCTCTCTTAACATTGATTTTATCTTTGGATGCCGATTAACCTTGCCATTCACGACAGCAAAAGGTCATTTTTAAAAATAGCTGTACAACGCTCTGAGCGTTATTCTGCAAATTAAAACATCCAACAGATAATGGCATTTAACCCACCCTAAATAAGGTGGGTTAGCAAAATTTCAAGTCGTGGTGTTAAAAAAGTGTTAAGGAAGACTTATCTAACTAAACATACTTTTTACTGTAAGCACCAGCCAGTCCCACGCTTTGCCAAAGAAACCGGCTTCTTCAACATTGTTCATTACTTGAAGATCGGCTTTTTGAATATCTTTACCATCAAGTTGATAAACGATAGAACCGACAACTTGCCCCTGTTTTAACGGTGCTTCAAGGAATTTTTGATTGAGTTGGTAGCGTGCTTTAATGGCTTGACTTTTGCCTTTCGGAATAACTAAATAAACATCGGAAAGTGTGCCGAGTTTGATTTTGCTTTCTTTACCGTAATAAACCGGCTGTTCGGAAACAACTTGATTGGCAGCGAGCGGTTTCACATTCTCAAAATTGGCGAAGCCCCATTGCAATAGTTTTTTGCTTTCAATTTCACGGCCTTTAAACGAGTTGACACCCATAACCACCGAGATTAAACGCATATTATTGTTAACTGCGGAAGCGACTAAATTATAACCTGCTTCATCGGTATGTCCGGTTTTTAAGCCGTCAACAGTTAGGTTTTTATCCCATAATAAGCCATTACGGTTAGGTTGTTTGATATTATTGAAAGTGAACTCTTTTTCGGCATAAATATGATACTCTTCCGGTAAATCACGAATAATTCGTGCGCCGATAAGTGCCATATCTCGTGAGGTGGAGTATTGATTTTCGTGATCAAGACCGTGTACTGTTTCAAAGTGTGTATTCTTTAAGCCGAATTGATCGACATATTGATTCATCATATTGATGAAATTTGCTTGAGAGCCTGCAAGGTATTTTGCCATTGCTACGCAAGCATCATTTCCTGAAGCAATAATAATGCCCCGATTTAAGTCGGAAACGGAAACTTGTTGATTGAC
This sequence comes from Gallibacterium genomosp. 2, assembly GCF_000771895.1. NCBI lineage: Bacteria > Pseudomonadati > Pseudomonadota > Gammaproteobacteria > Pasteurellales > Pasteurellaceae > Gallibacterium > Gallibacterium genomosp. 2. Next base: position 43,497 of record NZ_JPXY01000008.1, on the reverse strand, counting down.
ATTCAAAAACATTTTTGATGATCCTGGGAAATTTTTCCCCCAAGATTCTTCGTCAATCGTTACCATATCGGTATTATGGATTCTTCCCTCTTTCAAGGCTTGACCGATAACATAACTTGTCATCATTTTGGTTAATGATGCCGGATAATGTTTCTGATCTGGGTTGAGTGCCGCCAACACGGCACCGCTATTGTAATCCATCAAGATATAGGTTTGTGCGTTAATTTGCGGTGGAGCAATATCATAAAGACCTTCCGCAAAAGCAACAGAGATACTGGAAAAACCGAGTAAACCGGCAAAGGCGAGTTTTTTCAGTTTTTTAGAATACAACGACATTTTTTCATCCTTACAACGTTAATTAGTAGCGATAAGTATAGAGTTGACTATCCTCCGTCTGTAAACGAGAAAAAGCGAGTTTGATGCTGTTTACTTTATTGGGGTCGAGAACAGGCCCAATATGAATGTTATATTTATCCCCTTCTTGGGTAATTTCTGTTTTTATATCATCAATAGCTAATGCAGAAATTAGCTGTTCCGCTTTCTCTTTGCTTACAATGTTATTGGCAGTCAATCTAAATTGTTTGCTTACCCTTTGGTTATTAACAATAACGTTGTTCTCTTTCTGTGTATTAAGGCGAGAGGCAATGAGTGTTTTTCCGCCTTTACCAGAGAGATTACCGTTACGGTCAATAATCACCATATCAAGTTTTACATTAGCAACGCCGTGACTGGTCATTCCCAGTTCTTTGGCTGCTGCTTTTGATAGATCAATAATCCTATTTGAATGGAATGGACCTCGATCGTTAATTCTGACAACCACTTTTTTGTGATTGCGTAAGTTTGTTACCAGCACGTAACTGTTTAAAGGTAATGTTTTATGTGCTGCAGTAAACAGCTTTTCATTATAGACTTCACCGCTGGAGGTTTTTTGCCCCACAAATTTAGGATGATAAAAGCTAGCTTTTCCTTGTTTGGCATAAGTTTTAGCCTCTTTTGTGGAAACTGTGCGATAACGTACTCCTTTGACGGTGTAAGTTTTACTTTTTGTTTTTTTAGGATGATATTGCAGTTTCGGCCCTGCAATACCATAAATTTTTTTTGTTTCGTTATGTGTTCCTGTTTTGGCTATTGCAAAAGAACTTTGAAAAAGAAAAAGCAAAATAGCCAACATAGCAAAATGTTTCTTTAGTTTCATATTAAATATGTTCCCTAACTTTCTTTGATTGCTCAAATGGAAATTAGCTTCCATGAGAAAGCATTCGTCGATGTGTATGAATTGACATAATTAAGCCGAAACTAGCCATTAATGTCACAAACGATGTTCCACCATAGCTGACTAGCGGTAATGGAACACCAACAACAGGCAAAATACCACTCACCATACCAATATTAACAAAGACATAAACAAAGAATATCAATGTTAAAGCGCCGGTCAAAATTCGACCGAAGGCGTCTTGTGCTTTCGCACCAATGATTAATCCTCTCCCAATAATAAATAAGTAAATGATTAATAAAACGATAATCCCAATTAATCCGTACTCTTCACTTAATACTGCAAAAATAAAGTCAGTATGAGGCTCAGGTAGAAATTCTAACTGAGATTGTGTTCCCATCATCCAACCTTTACCGAACAAACCTCCTGAACCGATAGCGATTTTTGATTGAATAATGTGATACCCTGCACCTAAAGGATCTTTTTCAGGATCAAGCAGGGTTAATACCCGTGTTTTTTGGTAATCGTGCATTAAGTAAAACCATAACACGGGAATAAAACCGGCAACACCGATAACGGCTGTTGCGATCAATTTCCAACTCATTCCGGCAAGAAATACCACAAAAATGCCAGATGCCGCAACAAGAATAGACGTTCCTAAATCGGGCTGTATTGCCACCAATAGCGTAGGCGCAATAATTAAGGCTAAGGCAATGATAGTATTGCCGAAGCTGGGCGGTAATTGCCGTTTACCTAAAAAAGTCGCCACCATTAACGGCACCGACAATTTTATCAGTTCTGATGGCTGGAAGCGAAATAGCCCTAAATCCAACCAACGTTGTGCGCCTTTACTGGTTGTACCGATTAAATCTACCAAAATCAGCAAGATAATACCGACTAAATATAAGTACGGTGCTAATTTTTGATAGAAGCGGGGCGGCAGTTGTGCAAAAACAAATAGCACGGTAAACCCCATTGCTACCTGCATTATTCGATTATCGAACATTTTTTCACTGCCACCTGAAGCACTGTAAAGCACAATTAAACCATAAATTACCACGATTATTAAGCCTAAAAGTAGCTTTAAATCAATGTGCAATCTCTGCCACAAAGTCGTTATTGTATGCTTTTCTGTCATTGTGTCGATACTCCGCTTGGATTAACTGGGGATGTTTGTGGTTGATGCGCAAAATAATAATCAAAAATTTGTCTGACGATAGGTGCGGCATTACCAGAGCCTCCGCCAGCGTTTTCCATAATAATGGTTACAATTACTTCTGGATCATTAAATGGTGCATAAGCATTAAACCAAGCGTGATCGTGCAGGTGTTTAGACAAGTTTTTTGAGTTATAAGTTTCGTTCTCTTTTAAACTGAACACCTGTGCTGTCCCTGATTTGCCTGCCACTTTGTAAGGCGTGCCGGCAAATGCTTTACGCGCCGTGCCGTTTGGGCTGTTTACTACGCCGTACATTCCCTGTTTTGCAATATTCCAATAAGCCTCATTCGGTTCGGTAATATCAGGATACTGATGTTTATCTTGATAATGTTCGACCTGATTACCGATAATTTCTTGCATTAAATGTGGCGTATTGACTTTGCCGTTATTAATCAGGATTGATAAAGCCTTCGCCAACTGTAGCGGTGTTGCCGTCCAGTAGCCCTGTCCGATGCCGACCGGGATAGTATCTCCTTGAAACCACGGTTTTTTATAGCGTTTCTGTTTCCACGTTCTGGTTGGCATCACGCCGTTGGTTTCTTCTAAAATATCAACGCCGGTAGATTGTCCGAAACCAAATTTGGTCATCCAGTCTGATAGGCGATCAATGCCCATTTGATAAGCTACGTTATAGAAAAAAGTATCGGAAGATTCGGTAATCCCTTTGATAACGTTGGTGGCACCGTGTCCGGTTTTTAACCAATCGCGGAAACGTTTACTGGTATTGGGAATCATAAAATAGCCGGGATCATAGAAAGTGGTATTGGGTGTAATAACACCTTCGGTTAATGCGGCAACCGCAATAAAAGGTTTTACTGTTGATGCTGGTGGATAAGCACCTTGTAATGCACGACTGTATAATGGACGCTCTGGATTATTCAATAATCTTTGATAATTTTGATAGGAAATACCGTCCACGAATAGATTATTGTCATAGCTTGGTGTTGAAACCATCGCTAAAATGCTGCTGTCTTTTGGGTTCATTACCACGACCGCTGCTTTTTGATTGCCGAGGAGATTAAAAATATAACGTTGTAAATCAACATCTAAGGTTAAACGAATATTTTTACCAGCAACAGCAGGTTGTTCACGTAATTTACGAATAACTTTGCCTTGGCTGTTCACTTCCACCTCTTCAAAACCGACTTGACCGTGTAGTTCATCTTCATAATAACGTTCAATACCGAGTTTGCCGATGTCGTGTGTGCCAGAATAATTGGCTTCTTTTTCTTCTTGTTTCAAGCGTTCAACATCACGGTCATTAATTCGTGCAACATAACCGAGAATATGTGTGAGTGGCTCGCCATATAGATAATGTCTTTTAAAATAAGGCTTTACTTCTAAACTTGGAAATGCATATTGATTAACGGAAAAACGTGCAATTTGATCTTCGCTTAAATCAGCTTTTAATAAAATCGGTGTATAACGTTGTGAACGGCGACGTTCTTTTTTAAAAGCATCAATATCGTCATCAGTCAAGCCAACAATTTGCCGTAATTGATTGAATGTTTGTTCTAAATTATCCACTTTTTCCGGTATGATGTATAAACCGAAAAACGTGAGGTTTTCCGCTAAGATTTTGTTATTTCTATCATAAATAATGCCACGAGTTGGGGCAATAGGTAGTAGTTTAATACGGTTACCGTTGGAACGTGTTTGGTAGGTGTCGTAATTAACAACCTGTAAATTGTATAAATTCGTTAAAAGTACTCCGGTGAGAATGAGTACACCGATAAATGAAATTAATGCACGACGAGCAAACAGATTGCTTTCTGCTTGATTGTCACGAATAGTCTCTTTTTCTTGCAAAAATTTCATTAATTTCATCTGGATTATTCTCGATGATAGGGGTGATTGGCAGTTAAACTCCAAGCGCGATATAAACTTTCTGCAACTACAATACGTACTAAAGGGTGCGGCATAGTGAGTGCAGAAAGTGACCAACTGCGTTCAGCAGCCTGTTTGCACTCAGGAGATAAACCTTCAGGTCCACCGATTAATAAACAGACATCACGCCCGTCCTGTTTCCAACTTTCAAGTTGTTGTGCTAATTGAGGTGTTGTCCAAGTCTTACCGGGAATATCAAGGGTTACAATTAAGCTATTTTTAGGGCAAGCTGCTAGCATTGCCTCGCCTTCTTTCTCTAAAATGCGTTTTATATCTGCGTTTTTTCCGCGTTTACCGGCAGGAATTTCAATTAACTCTAAGGGTAAATCTTTCGGGAAGCGGCGTTGATATTCAATAAAACCTTCATTAACCCAAGTAGGCATTTTTGTACCTACGGCAATTAACTGTAATTTCATTTTTATGCCCACAGTTTTTCTAATTGGTAAAGAGAACGAGCCTCTTCTTGCATAATATGTACCATCACTTGCCCAAAATCGACCACAATCCAGTCGCTAGTATTAAAGCCTTCTGCACCGAAACTCTCAATTTGATGTTTTTTACAATAAGCAATCAAATTTTCAGCTAGAGAGGCGACGTGGCGACTCGAATTACCAGTACAGATTATAAGATCATCGGTGATCGGAGATTTTCCTTTTACATTAAGTACTAAAATATCTTTTGCTTTTAGATTGTCCAGTTGTTCGACAATAGTTTCTAACACGTAAAAACCCTTTTTTGGTTAAAAAATAGTCCTAATTAAAATTTTAAGGCGCGAATTGTATCACGATCTTGCTTTGCGTGGAAATTTCCGTTTAGGAAGTGGCAAGAGTGCGGATGAATCGTAATGACTGACCGGAATGGAATGTCCAATGTATTGTTCAATCGCTGGCAGATTAACCGCATAATCTTCACAAGCAAAACTGATTGAAATTCCGTTTTCTCCGGCACGTCCAGTTCGACCGATACGGTGTACATAATCTTCATAGTCATCGGGTAAATCATAATTGAAAACGTGCGTTACTTGCGGAATGTGTAATCCTCTAGCAGCAACATCCGTAGCAACAAGAATATCTAGTTGTCCATTAGCAAATTGTTCTAGTAAGTCAAAACGTTTTTTCTGAGGAACATCGCCAGTTAATAAGCCGACCCTTAGTTGATCAGCAACTAAATATTGCCAAATTTTTTCACATTGATGCTTGGTATTAGCAAAAATGATGCAACGTTCTGGCCATTCTTCTTCTATAAGCGTTAATAGTAATCTCATTTTGTCTTGATTAGATGGATAAAACAGTTCTTCTTTTATTGTATCCGCTGTTTTATACATCGATTCAATTTCAATGTAATGTGGATCATTCATATCTTCAAATGCTAACTCGCGAACTTTAAATGAGAGTGTGGCGGAAAATAACATTGTTAGGCGTTCACTTGGTGGTGGGCAATGGCGTAAAATGTATCGAATGTCGCGGATAAAGCCGAGGTCAAACATTCTATCTGCTTCATCAAGCACGATACATTGAATGTGGTTAAGAGAAATAATACGCTGTTTTATATAATCAATTACACGACCGGTTGTACCGATCAGAATATTGACACCTTGTTGTAAAACTTGAAGTTGTTTGTCGTAACCATCGCCGCCATAAGCTAAACCAAGTTTTAATCCTGTTGTTTGCGCAAAATGTTGAGCATCATGATAAATTTGTACGGCAAGCTCACGTGTCGGTGCGAGGATAATGGCAGCTAATGTATGGTGTGATGATGGTTCTTGAATGAGTTTCTGAAAAAGTGCAGTTAAAAAGGCAACAGTTTTCCCTGTTCCTGTTTGTGCTTGTCCAGCAATATCTCTGCCTGCTAATGAGTAAGGCAAGGAATTGGCTTGAATCGGTGTGCAATACTCCATTCCCATTTTTTGCAAGGCTGAGAGGATGTTTGGATGAAGATTAAAATCACTGAATTTTGTTGAAGTTAAATATTGATGTTCCATAATAAATTAAAAAATCTCTGCTAAATAGGCTGAATTCGGTGAGAAATTCTACTCTAAAACTGGACATTAGTCTTATTTAATGGTAACTTTGCGCCATTAAATTTTTCTCATATCCAACTTTACAATTCGTTTTTTAATCTAATCTAACAACATTTCAGTCATTATGAATTTAACAGAATTAAAAAATATGCCCGTTTCTGAGCTAGTTAAATTAGGCGAAGAACAAATGGGGCTAGAAAATTTAGCACGTCTAAGAAAACAGGACATTATTTTTGCTATTTTAAAGCAGCATTCAAAGAGCGGAGAAGACATCTTTGGAGATGGTGTTTTGGAAATTTTGCCAGACGGTTTCGGTTTTTTGCGTTCCGCAGATAGTTCTTATTTGGCTGGACCAGATGATATTTATGTTTCGCCGAGTCAGATTCGCCGTTTTAATTTACGTACTGGGGATATGATTGAGGGTAAAATCAGACCGCCCAAAGAAGGTGAACGTTATTTTGCTTTATTGAAAGTGAATCAAGTCAATGACGACCGTCCTGAAATTTCTCGTAATAAAATCCTATTTGAAAATTTAACTCCGCTTCACGCTAATTACCGTTTAAGAATGGAACGCGGTAATGGTTCAACCGAAGATTTAACCGCACGTATTCTTGATTTGGCAGCACCAATTGGTAAAGGTCAACGTGCGTTAATCGTTGCACCACCAAAAGCAGGTAAAACAATGTTTTTGCAAAACATTGCACAAAGCATCACTTATAACTATCCGGAATGTATTTTAATGGTGTTGTTGATTGACGAACGTCCAGAAGAAGTGACTGAAATGCAACGTTTAGTGAAGGGTGAAGTGGTAGCTTCTACTTTTGATGAACCAGCAGCACGCCACGTTCAAGTGGCTGAAATGGTGATTGAAAAAGCAAAACGTTTGGTTGAGCATAAAAAAGATGTGGTAATTTTGTTAGATTCCATAACACGTTTGGCGCGTGCTTACAACACGGTAACACCGGCTTCGGGCAAAGTATTGTCTGGCGGGGTGGATGCAAATGCCTTGCATCGCCCTAAACGTTTCTTTGGTGCTGCGCGTAATGTTGAAGAAGGTGGTAGTTTAACAATTATTGCTACCGCATTGGTCGATACCGGTTCTAAGATGGATGAAGTGATTTACGAGGAGTTTAAAGGCACGGGTAATATGGAGCTTCATCTTTCTCGTAAAATTGCAGAAAAACGCGTCTTCCCAGCAATTGATTTCAATAGTTCTGGTACACGTAAAGAAGAGTTGCTTACTACTCCAGATGAATTACAAAAAATGTGGATTTTACGCAAAATTGTGCATCCTATGGGTGAAATTGAAGCGATGGAATTCTTAATTGATAAATTATCAATGACTAAAACCAATGAAGAATTTTTTGAAGCGATGAAACGCTCTTAGTTAAAAAATATTTTGATAAAAACCACCTTATTTTGTTTTGAACATAGAGATAAATAGGGTGGTTTTTTTATGAATAAATTACTATGTAACATTTTTTCTATTTATCAGAATAATCTATAAATCCCCGCCCTTTAAGGCGGGGGATGTTAAGCTCTGGTGGCGTAATCGCCTTGGCAGATCCATTTGTAGGTGGTGAGTGCTTCCAATCCCATCGGGCCTCGAGCGTGCAGTTTTTGAGTGCTGACCGCAACTTCTGCACCTAAGCCGAACTCGCCTCCGTCAGTGAAGCGTGTACTTGCATTGAGATAAACAGCAGCTGAGTCAACCTGTTGGACGAATTGCATTAATCGTTGTGGATTTTGACTTAAAATGCCGTCAGAGTGTTGACTTCCATAGCGGCGGATATGAGCGATTGCTTGATTAATATCTTTCACGATCACTACATTCAAATCGTAAGATAACCACTCTTCAGAGAGAGAGTTTTCTTGCAAAGTATGTACGCGATCACAATGTTGTTGCAGAATTGCTTTAGCTGTCGCATCAGCGTGGAAGTTGATGTTCGGCGTTTTAGCATAAGCAGCAAGTTTAGGTAAGAAAGTTTCAGCAATACTTTCTTGAACCAATAAAGTTTCTAACGTATTACAGGTGCTAGGGCGTTGCGTTTTAGCGTTATGAATAACTGCTAATGCTTTTTCAAGATTAGCGCTTTCTTCAACAAAAAGATGGCAAACGCCAATACCGCCGACTATTACAGGAATAGTGGATTGTTCTTTGCATAGTTTGTGTAAACCAGCACCACCACGAGGAATAATCATATCGATATAACGATCAAGTTTTAATAATTGTGTGATTAAGTTTCGATCCGGATTAGTAATTACTTGTACTGTAGTTGCTGGTAGTTGAGCTTGAATCAATGCCTGTTGAATGATCTCAACTAAAATCTTATTGCTGTGAGTAGTTTCTTTACCGCCACGCAAAATAACAGCATTTCCAGTTTTTAAGCATAAGCAGGCAACATCTACGGTAACATTTGGTCTGGCCTCATAAATTACACCGATAACGCCTATCGGCACACGTTTACGCTGAATGTGAATACCACTATCCAACTCAGCACCGTCAATAATATTTCCAATTGGATCAGTGAGAGAAATAATATGTTTTACTTCATGAATAATATTGTCCAAGCGACTTTCTGTAAGGAGTAGTCGATCGATTAATGCTTCGCTAAGCCCTTGTTGGCGCGCATTTTCAATATCTTTAGCATTGGCGGCAAGAATATCACTCTGACGATCTTTTAATTGTTCGGCAATTTTTGCCAAAGCACTGTTTTTTTGTTGATGAGAGAGCGTTGCAAGCTGATAAGAAGCCTGTTTGGCTTGTTGCCCTATTTGTTGTAAATCTATCATTTCCATTCCTTATAATAAAACGAGATCGTCACAATGCACTACTACCGATCCATATTCATAACCTAGAATATCGTTAATTTTGCTTGATTGTTGCCCTTTAATACGTTGCAGTGCATCGCTGTTATAGCGCACCATTGCTCTGGCTAAAGCTTTACCCTGCTGGTTTTGTAACAGTACCACTTCTCCGCGAGAAAAAGTACCTTCAACAATACGAATCCCAGCCGGTAGTAATGATTTATGTTGTATCGTCAATGCCTGCTCTGCACCATTATCGACCGTTATATAACCGGTAATCGGTGCGGCAAATAACCACTGTTTACGGCTTTCGACACCATGTGACGCTACTGTAAATTTTGTGCCGATTTCTAAATTATGGGCTAAATCAATAATCACATTCTTACGTCCGCCAGGTGCGATAATGGTTTCGATACCGGAACGAGTAGCAATATCGGCAGCGGTAATTTTTGTAGACATTCCTCCGGTGCCTAAGCCGGACACGCTTCCGCCGGCAATTGCTTTGGTATCTTCAGTAATTTTCTCTACAACAGGAATCAGTTTTGCATTTGGGTTATTGCGTGGGTCGCAATTGAATAAACCTTGTTGGTCGGTTAATAAATAGAGCTGATCAGCGTGTGCTAAAATTGCAGTTAATGCTGAGAGATTGTCATTATCACCGACTTTAATTTCTGCTGTTGCCACGGCATCATTTTCATTGATTACAGGGATAATCTGATTTTCTAACATTGCCATTAGTGTGTCGCGTGCATTAAGAAAACGTTCTCGATCTTCAAAGTCAGCACGAGTTAATAGAACTTGCCCGATTTTAATATCATAAATTTGGAATAGCTGCTCCCAAGTTTGAATGAGCTGGCTTTGACCAACGGCAGCTAATAACTGTTTAGAGGCAATTGTTGCCGGTAATTGCGGATTGTTCAGATAATAACGACCGGCAGCAACTGCACCGGAAGTGACAATAATAAGACGATAGCCTTGCTGATGTAGCGTGGCACATTGACGTACGATTTCAAGCATATGTGGTCGATTCAGTTTTGATGAGCCCTGAGTCAGTACGCTGGTACCGAATTTTAAGACAATAGTTTTCATAATAACGAGTGATTGATTTGAAAGCGATTAAGTTAGCATTAAATACTTTAAAAAGCGAATAAAAGTCAACGTGTTTAAGATATAGGAGGTACGTTTTCGGACACGCTAATTTTTATGCGGTATTTTTACTAACGTATGTGCAAATTTGAGCTGTATAAAGATAAACCAGAGTACTGCAATAATGGCTAGGAGTGCACCGATTGAACCAATATAACTCAGTCCTAAATAGTGCATTACCTGATTGCCTATCAACGCACCTGCACCAATACCAACATTATAGATACCGGAAAAAATAGATGTTGCTACATCAGTTGCATCGGGAGACAGTTGTAGAACACGCATTTGCATACCTAAACCGAGAGCTGAGATGCCGATCCCCCATATAAATACTAATAAAAATATCGCTGTTGAATGTGTTCCGATTTGGTTTAATAGTGCGAGAGACAGCAGTAATATCAGCATCGAACTGAGTAGAAATTTATTTGGGTTAAGATGATAAAAAAGGTTAAACAATAGACTGGCGACTAAGCCAGATAACCCAAAAATTAATAATGCTGCTGTTGCTACATTGTCAGAGATATGACTGATTTGTATCATAAACGGTTCAATGTAGCTGTAAGCCGTGAAGTGGGCGGCAATCACAATGGCAGTGAGTAGATAAATACCCATTAACATTGGACGGCGAGCTAATATTGGCAAACTTTCGATTGAACCCGCGTTTTTACTTGGCAGGTGAGGAAGTAATTTAGCAATAGTGATCATAATGATTATCGCAGCGATGGCTATAATGGCGAAGGTAGTGCGCCAGCTTAACCATTGCCCTATCACTCTGCCCAGTGGTAAACCAAGAACCATTGCTAATGCTGTACCCATTTCCAATAAACCTAATGCCTGAGTGCGCTTATCTCGTGGTGCAACACGCATTACTAAGGAAGCTGTGATTGACCAAAATATTGAATGAGTTAGGGCGATACCGGCTCGGGACAATAATAAAATCCAATAGTTCCAAGCACAGGCGGATATGATATGACAAGCAATAAAAACAATAAAGAGCTTAACCAGTAAACTACGTCGCTCCAATGCTGAAGTCATTAACATACAAGGCAATGACATTAATGCAACAATCCAAGCATATACAGTGATCATCAAGCCTACTTCGGAAATCGGCATATGAAAGCTGCCAGCAATATCGCTTAAGAGCGCGACAGGAATATATTCTGTGGTATTGAATACAAAAGCAGCAAATGCCATTACAATGACACGAGTATATTCAATACGGCGAACAACATTTTTGGCTAACATCTAAATTAACTGTTCCTATTTTTTATTTATTGTATTTCTGAGCGTCGGCTAATAGTAGTACTTAATGAAAACTTCGTATACTGATTTTTCATTTATTCAGAGTAGAAAAATGTAGCTTTAAAAAGGTTTGATCTGGGTTAAGTGTTGTTAAGGAAAGTTTCTTTTATAATAGCGACTCAAAATTTATAGGGTAAAAAGTATGGCTAAATTATCACAAGAAGATCAGCAAGAGATAACGCGACTTTGCGCTAAAGCGGCATTGTTAATGTTGCAGTATGGCGCAGAAAGTATTTTAGTCGATCAGGCTGCGACTAGATTAGGAATGGCTTTGGGAATGGATAGCGTTGAATGTGCTTTAACACCGAATGCAATTGTTGTCACTACACGTTATCAGGATCATTGTATTACCACAACTAGAAGAAATTATGATAGCGGAATTAATATGGCGGTAGTGACACAGGTTCAGCGCATAATAATTGCGGCTGAACATAAAATTTATGGTATATATCAAGTACATAAAAAGTTAGAGCAAGTGAAACCGTTGAAATATAATCGCTGGTTTGTCGTGTTAATGGTGGGATTGTCCTGTGCCAGTTTTGCTAGATTGGCTGGAGGTGATGTAATGATCTCTTTTATTACTTTTTGGGCTTCTGCAGTGGCAATGTTTGTCAGACAGGAGATTGGTAAACGTCATTATAATCCGTTAATTAACTTCTCGGTAACCGCTTTTGTGGCTTCCTGTATTTCCGGTCAAGCATTACTTCATCATCTAGGAAACGCTCCTGAAATTGCTTTAGCATCGAGCGTATTATTATTGGTTCCCGGTTTTCCATTAATTAATTCACTTTCAGATGTATTAAAAGGATATGTCAGTATGGGAATCAGTCGTTGGGCAGTTGCGACAGTACTGACATTCGGAGCTTGTATTGGTATCGTGTTTGCATTAGCGTTTCTGCATATTAATGCTTGGGGGTAAAATGGATATTTTATTAACATTGCTAGATGATCTTTTTTTTGCTGCGATACCGGCGGTCGGTTTTGCTTTAATTTTTAATGTACCTCCTAAGGCTTTGAAATATTGTGCTACTCTAGGTGCATTGGGGCATTGTTTTAGAACTGTTCTGGTGAATTATTGTGATGTTCCAGTAGTTTTCAGCACATTTTTTGCGGCAGCATTGATCGGTTTTATTGGAGTTTATCTTTCACAACGTTTTTTGGCTCATCCGAAAGTGTTTACTGTTGCTGCTATTATTCCGATGATTCCCGGTGTTTATGCTTATAAAGCAATGATTGCGATTGTACAAATTCACCATTACAGCTATAGCGAAGCGTTATTGGCACAGGCATTGGAATATTTCATTAAAACCGGTTTTATTCTTGCAGCGTTGGTATTTGGTTTGGCACTGCCAGGACAACTCTTCTACCGCAGAAAACCTGTGGTTTAAAGATAGAATGCGCTTTTATGGTGTGATTGAGCAAAAATTAAAACAACAAATAATTTTTGTATGAAAACTGGCAATAAAATGCTAGAATTGCGAGCTTAAAAAATCTCCCTATAAGTTAGTTATTAGGTTTTAGTGGGTTTAGAATGAGTGTAGAAATCGAGAAAAAGAAAGCATCTGCATCCTCGGTAGAGGATGGAGTGAAAAGCAAAGGGCTTAATAGCACATTATGGATTGGCTGTGTGATATTAGTTCTTATTGCAGCGGTCGGTAATATCTATTTTGGTGATCAATTCTCTTCTGTTGTGCGTGTTCCAGCAATGGTTGTGCTATTGTTGTTGGCATTATTTGTTGCGGCAATCACTAATCAGGGAACTATTGCAAGAACATTTTTAAAAGAATCTCGCATTGAGTTAAGAAAAATTATTTGGCCTACTCGCCAAGAAGCAACACAAACTACGTTAATCGTAATGGGAGTAACAGTAGTCGTTTCTTTAATTTTGTGGGGATTAGATTCGATCATTGTTTCTTTGATTAACTTTATCACCAACTTGAGGTTCTAATTATGAGTGAAAATACAACACAAAAACGTTGGTATGTGTTGCAGGCGTTTTCAGGTTTTGAATCACGTGTTGCAACTGTATTGCGTGAATATATTAAGTTGCACAATATGGAAGAGCTGTTCGGTGAAGTGTTAGTTCCAACTGAAGAAGTTGTTGAAAATGTGGGTGGAAAACGCAGAAAGAGTGAAAGAAAATTTTTCCCGGGCTATGTATTGGTTCAAATGGTAATGAATGATGATACTTGGCATTTAGTGCGTAGTGTTCCTAGAGTGATGGGATTTATCGGCGGAACACCGGATAATCCAGCACCAATTTCCAATCGTGAAGCAGAAATGATCCTAAATCGTTTAGAGCAGAGCAGCGATAAACCAAGACCAAAAACAATGTTCCAGCCTGGAGAAGAGGTGCGTGTTAAAGAAGGACCATTTGCCGACTTTAATGGAACAGTAGAAGAAGTGGACTATGAAAAGAGCCGCTTGAAAGTGTCCGTTTCTATTTTCGGTCGAGCAACACCTGTCGAATTGGATTTTAGTCAAGTTGAAAAATTGAGCTAATTTTTTAACTGATTTACTTGAAAAACGCTATTTCTTTATTTAGAATAGCGAGCTTTTGAAACAACGGGGAGCTGAAAAGCGTTATCACCCATAACGAGGAAATTAAAATGGCAAAGAAAGTTCAAGCCTACGTTAAGTTGCAAGTTGCAGCAGGTATGGCTAACCCTTCACCACCAGTTGGTCCAGCATTAGGTCAACAAGGTGTGAATATTATGGAATTCTGTAAAGCATTCAACGCGCGTACTGAAAGCTTAGAAAAAGGTTTACCGATTCCTGTTGTTATTACTGTTTATGCAGACCGTTCTTTTACTTTTATCACTAAAACTCCTCCGGCAGCAGTATTATTGAAAAAAGCAGCTGGTATTAAATCTGGTTCAGGTAAACCGAACAAAGATAAAGTGGGTAAAGTAACTCGTCAACAAGTCCGTGAAATTGCAGAACTTAAAGCGGCTGATATGACTGGTGCAACAATTGAAACTAAGATGAAATCTATTGAAGGTACTGCACGTTCAATGGGTTTGGTAGTGGAGGACTAATCAATGGCTAAACTAACCAAACGTATGAAAGCGATCAAAGCAGCAGTAGATTCAACTAAAGCGTACGAAATTAACGAAGCGGTTGCTTTATTAAAACAATTGGCAACAGCTAAATTTGTTGAAAGTGTTGATGTAGCTGTAAATTTAGGTATTGATGCGCGTAAGTCAGATCAAAACGTTCGTGGTGCAACTGTATTGCCACACGGAACAGGTCGTTCTGTACGTGTTGCAGTATTTACACAGGGTGCAAATGCTGAAGCAGCTAAAGAAGCTGGCGCTGATTTAGTAGGTATGGAAGATTTAGCAGATCAAGTGAAAAAAGGCGAAATGAACTTCGACGTAGTTATCGCTTCTCCGGATGCGATGCGTGTTGTTGGTCAATTAGGTCAAATCCTTGGTCCACGTGGTTTAATGCCAAACCCTAAAGTGGGTACTGTAACTCCAAATGTTGCAGAAGCTGTTAAGAATGCAAAATCCGGTCAGGTTCGTTACCGTAATGATAAAAACGGTATCATCCACACTACTATCGGTAAAGCAAACTTTGAAGCTGATCAAATCAAAGAAAACTTACAAGCATTGTTGGCTGCATTAAACAAAGCAAAACCAAGCACAGCGAAAGGTGTTTACATCAAGAAAGTGAGCCTTTCAACAACTATGGGTGCTGGTGTTGAAATCGATCAAAGCAGCTTATAATCTGCTTTACTTTGTCGTAGGTTATCTCTATAATCTACGACCTTAACTTTTTAGTAAGATTCTGGTTGGTGCTTGACCTATTCAAGCCTCATCCAAGACCGTAGGGGAAAGTAATTTCTTAATTATCCTACGTAGATGGTGTACAGATAAGAATTTTTCTGCTTCTGGCACCGAAATTCGTCCCTTTCTGTTAAGTTGTCAGATAGGGTTTTTTATGTCTAGGAAACTAGATTGATGTATTTCAGGAGCTAAAAGCCAATGGCATTAAATCTTCAAGATAAACAAGCAGTTGTTGCTGAAGTAAGCGAAGTTGCCAAGGGTGCGTTATCTGCTGTTGTTGCCGATTCTCGCGGTGTAACAGTAGACAAAATGACTGAATTACGTAAATCAGCTCGTGAAGCTGGCGTGTATATGCGTGTTGTACGTAATACTTTATTACGTCGTGCCGTAGAAGGTAGCGCATTTGAATGCATGAAAGATACGTTTAAAGGTCCGACTCTTATCGCATTCTCTAACGAACATCCAGGTGCTGCAGCACGTTTGTTCAAAGAATTTGCTAAAGCAAACGATAAGTTCGAAATTAAAGGCGCAGCCTTTGAAGGTGAGTTCATCGAAGCAAAAGCTATCGATCGTCTAGCAACTCTACCAACATACGAAGAAGCAATTGCACGTTTAATGGGTACAATGAAAGAAGCTGCGGCTGGAAAACTTGTACGTACTATTGCGGCGATTCGCGATCAAAAAGAAGCTGCTTAATATTAGCGGTTTATTGGTTTAAAACTTTTACTTATTTTAGGAAACGATTGTTATGTCATTAACTAACGAACAAATCATTGAAGCAATTGCTGAAAAATCAGTAATGGAAATTGTAGAACTTATCTCTGCAATGGAAGAAAAATTCGGTGTTTCTGCAGCGGCAGCAGCAGTAGCAGTAGCAGCAGGCGGTGACGCAGCGGCAGCAGAAGAAAAAACTGAATTTGATGTTGTATTAGCAGAAGCTGGTGCAAACAAAGTTGCAGTAATCAAAGCAGTTCGTAGCGCAACTGGTTTAGGATTAAAAGAAGCTAAAGACTTAGTTGAATCTGCACCTGCAACCTTGAAAGAAGGTCTTGCTAAAGCAGAAGCTGAAGCTCTTAAGAAAGATCTAGAAGAAGCTGGTGCGAAAGTTGAAATTAAATAATTGATATTATTTGATTTTTAGCAAAAATGGCTGGTGATTTTATCATCAGCCATTTTGTGCCTTTCAGAAACTATGAGAAATTACCGTTTAACGCTCATAGTTGTAGTGAAAATGAAGTCAGTGATGACGGAATTTAAGTTATTGTTTTTTATATAAAACAATCCTAACGGTATCAATTTTACACTGCCACCTTGTATAATACAGCGAGAGTGTGTGGATTGTGGGTCTGAACAGCAAGCAGAGGAACCTATGGTTTACTCCTATACCGAGAAAAAACGTATTCGTAAAGACTTCGGCAAACGTCCGCAAGTTCTAAATATCCCTTATTTATTAACTATCCAAATAGACTCTTTCGAGAAGTTTATCCAGAAAGATCCTGAAGGTCAGCAAGGTTTAGAGGCTGCATTCCGTTCAGTATTTCCAATTGTGAGCAACAATGGTAATACTGAGTTGCAATATGTAGATTATAAGTTAGGTGAGCCTGTATTTGATGTTAGAGAATGCCAAATTCGAGGCACAACTTATGCAGCGCCATTACGTGTGAAACTACGCCTTGTTAGCTATGACAAAGATGCTGCACCCGGCACAGTAAAAGACATAAAAGAACAAGATGTGTATATGGGTGAAATTCCATTGATGACCGATAATGGTACATTTGTGATCAATGGAACAGAGCGTGTTATTGTTTCTCAGTTACACCGTAGTCCGGGCGTATTCTTTGATAGCGACAAAGGTAAAACACATTCTTCAGGAAAAATTTTATATAACGCACGAATTATTCCTTATCGTGGTTCGTGGTTAGATTTTGAATTTGATCCGAAAGATAATCTCTTTGCGCGTATTGACCGCCGCCGTAAATTGCCGGCAACAATCATTTTGCGTGCATTAGGTTATACAACCGAAGAAATTTTAAATTTATTCTTCGAAAAAATTGTATTTGAAATTAAAGATAATCAATTATTAATGACCTTAGTTCCGGACAGATTGCGTGGTGAAACCGCAACATTTGATATCGAAGCTAATGGTAAAGTGTATGTCGAACGTGGTCGCCGTATTACTGCGCGTCATATTCGTCAATTAGAGAAAGATGGTGTTACTCAGGTTGTTGTTCCACCGGAATACATTGTTGGCAAAGTTGCCGCTAAAGATTATGTAGATTTAACCACTGGCGATATTATTTGTCCGGCAAATGCGGAATTAAGTTTAGAATTATTGGCGAATTTAAGCCAAGCCGGTTATAACACAATCGAAACCCTATTCACCAATGATCTTGATTATGGTCCATATATTTCAGAAACATTAAGAGTAGATCCATCTTACGATCGTCTTAGTGCTTTAGTTGAAATTTATCGTATGATGCGTCCGGGTGAGCCGCCTACAAAAGAAGCGGCGGAAGGATTATTTGATAATCTCTTCTTCTCATCAGATCGTTACGATCTTTCTGCGGTCGGACGTATGAAATTTAACCGTTCTTTAGATATCCCTGAAGGCGAAGGCACAGGTATCCTAAGTAAAGAAGATATTATCCTTGTAATGAAGAAATTAATCGACATTCGTAACGGTCGAGGTGAAGTGGATGATATTGACCATTTAGGAAATCGTCGTATCCGTTCAGTGGGCGAAATGGCAGAAAACCAATTCCGTATCGGTTTGGTACGTGTTGAACGTGCGGTTAAAGAACGTCTTTCATTAGGCGATCTTGATTCTGTTACTCCGCAGGATTTAATCAATGCAAAACCAATTTCAGCAGCGGTTAAAGAATTCTTTGGTTCATCACAGCTTTCTCAGTTTATGGATCAAAACAACCCGCTTTCAGAAGTTACTCATAAACGCCGTATTTCTGCATTAGGTCCGGGTGGTTTAACCCGTGAACGTGCCGGCTTTGAAGTGCGTGACGTTCACGCAACTCACTATGGTCGTGTTTGTCCGATCGAAACCCCTGAAGGTCCGAATATCGGTTTGATTAACTCATTATCCGTTTATGCGCGTACCAATGATTACGGTTTCTTAGAAACACCATATCGTAAAGTGGTTAACGGTCAGGTAACTGAAGAAATTGAATATTTGTCTGCAATTGAAGAAGGTAATTATGTTATTGCGCAGGCAAACTCTAATTTGGATGAAAATTTCCGCTTTACCGACACTTTCGTTACTGCACGTGGTGAGCACGGTGAATCCGGTTTATATCGTCCGGAAGAGATCCAATATATGGATATTTCAACCCAACAGATCGTATCTGTTGCGGCAGCGTTGATCCCGTTCCTAGAGCACGATGATGCGAACCGTGCTTTGATGGGAGCGAACATGCAACGTCAAGCAGTGCCTACATTAAGATCCGATAAACCATTAGTCGGAACCGGTATTGAAAAAGCAGTTGCGGTGGATTCCGGGGTAACAGTGGTTGCTAAACGTGGTGGTTATATTCAATACATTGATGCTTCTCGTATCGTGGTTAAAGTGAATGAAGATGAAACCATTCCGGGTGAAGCTGGTATTGATATTTATAATTTAACTAAATACACCCGTTCAAACCAAAATACCTGTATTAACCAAGTGCCTTGTGTTTCTTTAGGGGAACCTATCGGACGTGGCGAAGTGTTGGCAGACGGTCCGTCAACTGACTTAGGTGAATTGGCATTAGGTCAGAATATGCGCGTGGCGTTTATGCCTTGGAACGGTTATAACTTCGAAGACTCAATGTTAGTTTCCGAACGTGTGGTTCAGGAAGATCGTTTCACCACTATCCATATTCAGGAACTTTCCTGTATTGCTCGTGATACGAAATTAGGTGCGGAAGAAATCACTGCGGATATTCCGAATGTCGGCGAAGCGGCATTAAGCAAACTGGATGAATCCGGTATCGTTTATATCGGTGCGGAAGTAAAAGGCGGCGATATTCTTGTAGGTAAAGTGACACCAAAAGGTGAAACACAACTTACGCCTGAAGAAAAATTATTACGTGCTATCTTCGGTGAAAAAGCGTCTGATGTAAAAGATTCTTCATTACGTGTACCGAACAGCACCACAGGTACTGTTATCGATGTTCAAGTGTTTACACGCGACGGTGTAGATAAAGATAAACGTGCGTTAGAAATCGAAGAAATGCAGTTAAAACAAGCGAAGAAAGATTTAACTGCGGAATTGGATATTCTTGAAGCCGGTTTATTTACTCGCGTGCGTAATTTATTGTTGGCGAACGGATTTAGTGCCGATAAGCTTGAACAGATGGATCGTATGAAATGGCTTGAACAATCTCTTGCAGATGAAGAGAAACAAGCTCAGTTGGAACAGCTTTCCGAACAATTGGATGAGTTACGCAAAGAATTTGATCATAAATTAGAGGTTAAACGTAATAAGATTATCCAAGGTGATGATCTTGCACCGGGTGTGTTGAAAGTCGTTAAAGTATATCTTGCGGTGAAACGTCAAATTCAGCCGGGAGATAAAATGGCAGGTCGCCACGGTAACAAAGGGGTTATCTCTAAGATTAATCCGATTGAAGATATGCCATATGATGAAAACGGACAACCAGTGGATATCGTGTTGAACCCATTAGGGGTACCATCTCGTATGAATATCGGTCAGATCCTGGAAACTCACTTAGGCTTTGCGGCAAAAGGTATCGGTGATCAGATTAACCGTATGATCAAAGAGAAACAGGAAGTTGCCAAATTACGTGAATATATCCAAAAAGCGTATGACTTAGGCGATGCTTGTCAAAAAGTGGATCTCAGCACCTTTACTGATGAAGAAGTGATGCGTTTGGCGCAAAACTTGCGTAAAGGCTTACCTCTTGCAACACCGGTGTTTGATGGTGCGGAAGAGAAAGAGATTAAAGGCTTGTTGGAATTAGCAGGTTTACCAACTTCCGGACAGATTACACTTTATGACGGTCGTACCGGTGAGAAATTTGAGCGTCCGGTAACTGTAGGTTATATGTATATGCTCAAATTGAACCACTTAGTTGACGATAAAATGCACGCTCGTTCAACCGGTTCTTATAGTCTTGTTACACAACAACCTCTTGGTGGTAAAGCACAATTCGGTGGTCAACGTTTCGGTGAAATGGAAGTTTGGGCATTGGAAGCATACGGTGCTGCCTATACCTTACAAGAGATGTTGACGGTTAAATCGGATGACGTGAACGGTCGTACCAAGATGTATAAAAATATCGTTGACGGTACTCACCAAATGGATCCGAGTATGCCTGAATCATTTAATGTATTGCTTAAAGAAATTCGTTCTTTGGCAATTAATATTGATTTGGACGACGAACAAGCTGAATAATCAAGTTCAAAATTAGCCCAAGTGCGGTATAAGCCGCACTTGAATTAAGTTTAACTCCGATGGGAGCAAATCTGTGAAAGACTTAGTTAAGTTTTTAAAAACACAATCTAAATCAAGAGAAGATTTTGATGTGATCAAAATCGGTTTAGCTTCACCTGATATGATTCGTTCGTGGTCATATGGGGAAGTAAAAAAACCGGAAACAATCAATTACCGTACTTTTAAACCGGAACGTGACGGTCTATTCTGTGCGCGTATTTTCGGGCCGGTCAAAGACTACGAATGTTTATGTGGAAAATATAAACGTTTAAAACATCGTGGTGTGATTTGTGAAAAATGTGGTGTTGAAGTTACTCAAGCTAAAGTTCGTCGTGAACGTATGGGACATATTGAACTGGCTTCACCTGTCGCACATATTTGGTTCTTAAAATCGTTGCCATCCCGTATCGGTTTATTATTGGATATGCCGTTGCGTGATATTGAACGCGTGCTTTATTTTGAATCTTATATTGTTATTGAAGCAGGAATGACCGATTTAGAAAAAGGTCAGTTGCTTACAGAAGAACAATTCTTAGAAGCGGAAGAGCGTTGGGGCGATGAATTTGAAGCGAAGATGGGTGCGGAAGCTATTCAAGCCTTACTTCGTGATATGGATCTTGAACATCAATGTGAAACATTGCGCGAAGAGTTACAAGAAACTAATTCAGAAACCAAACGTAAAAAAATTACTAAACGCTTGAAATTATTGGAAGCATTTATTCAATCTGGCAACAAACCGGAATGGATGGTGTTGACCGTATTGCCGGTATTGCCACCGGATTTACGTCCATTAGTTCCGCTTGACGGTGGTCGTTTTGCGACATCTGATTTGAACGATTTATATCGTCGCGTGATCAACCGTAACAATCGTTTAAAACGTTTATTAGATCTTATTGCGCCGGACATCATCGTGCGTAATGAAAAACGTATGTTGCAAGAATCTGTTGATGCATTGTTGGATAACGGTCGTCGCGGTCGTGCAATCACAGGTTCAAATAAACGCCCATTAAAATCATTAGCGGATATGATTAAAGGTAAACAAGGTCGTTTCCGTCAGAACTTGTTGGGTAAACGTGTTGACTATTCCGGTCGTTCTGTAATTACAGTAGGGCCATACTTACACTTGCATCAATGCGGTTTACCGAAAAAAATGGCATTGGAATTATTCCGTCCATTTATCTATGCAAAATTAGAAAGCCGTGGTTTGGCATCAACCATTAAAGCAGCGAAGAAAATGGTTGAACGTGAAGATGCGATTGTTTGGGATATTTTGGCAGAAGTTATTCGCGAACATCCAATCCTTCTTAACCGTGCACCGACTTTGCACCGTTTAGGTATTCAGGCATTTGAGCCGATTTTGATTGAAGGTAAAGCGATTCAATTACACCCATTAGTTTGTGCGGCGTTCAACGCGGACTTCGATGGTGACCAAATGGCGGTTCACGTACCATTAACGTTGGAAGCACAGTTGGAAGCGCGTGCGTTAATGATGTCTACCAATAACATTTTATCTCCGGCAAACGGTGATCCGATTATCGTTCCGTCACAAGACGTGGTATTGGGTCTTTACTATATGACCCGTGAAAAAGTGAACGGTAAAGGCGAAGGAATGTTGTTGCAAGATCCACGTGAAGCTGAAAAAGCGTATCGTACCGGTCGTGCAGAGCTTCATTCCCGTGTCAAAGTGCGTATTACCGAATATGAGAAGAATGAAAACGGTGAATTTGAAGCGAAAACCACATTAACAGATACCACTGTCGGTCGTGCAATTTTGTGGATGATTGCACCGAAAGGGATGCCGTTCAGCTTGTTCAACCAAACATTAGGTAAGAAACAGATTTCTAAATTGATCAACGAAAGTTATCGCCGTTTAGGAATGAAAGACAGTGTAATCTTTGCCGACCAAATTATGTATACCGGTTTCGCTTATGCGGCACGTTCAGGTTCATCAGTCGGTATTGATGATATGGTTATTCCGGAGAAGAAATATGAAATTATCTCTTCTGCCGAAGAAGAAGTTGCTGAAATTCAAGAACAATTTAATTCAGGTTTGGTAACTGCCGGCGAACGTTACAACAAAGTGATCGATATTTGGGCGGCAGCTAACGAACGTGTAGCCAAAGCGATGATGGAAAACCTCTCAACAGAAGAAGTGGTTAACCGTCAAGGTGAATTAGAAAAACAAGCATCATTTAACAGCATCTTTATGATGGCTGATTCCGGTGCGCGTGGTTCTGCAGCTCAGATTCGTCAGCTTGCCGGTATGCGTGGTTTGATGGCTCGTCCGGATGGTTCGATCATTGAAACCCCGATTACAGCAAACTTCCGTGAAGGTTTGAACGTATTGCAGTACTTTATTTCAACCCACGGTGCGCGTAAAGGTTTGGCGGATACCGCATTAAAAACGGCAAACTCAGGTTACTTGACTCGTCGTTTGGTTGATGTGGCACAAGATTTAGTCGTTGTTGAAGATGACTGTGGTACTCACGAAGGTATCGTGATGACCCCATTAATCGAAGGCGGTGATGAAAAAGTCAGCTTGAAAGAGTTGGTGTTGGGTCGTGTAACAGCAGAAGATGTGTTGCAACCGGGTACAGAACAAGTATTAATCCCTCGTAATACACTATTAGATGAAAAATGGTGTGAAGTGATTGATAAATACTCTGTAGATAGCATTAAAGTGCGTTCTGTTGTAACTTGTGATACTGATTTCGGTGTTTGTGCGAAATGTTACGGACGCGATCTTGCACGTGGTCACTTAATTAACCAAGGTGAAGCAATCGGTGTTATCGCGGCACAATCTATCGGTGAACCGGGAACACAGTTGACAATGCGTACTTTCCACATCGGTGGTGCGGCGTCTGCGGCAGCGAAAGAATCAAGCATTCAGGTTAAAAATACCGGTACTATCCGTTTAACCAATGCGAAATTCGTAACTAATCACGAAGGCAAATTGGTGATTACTTCACGTAATACCGAATTAACCGTGATCGATACTTTCGGACGTACTAAAGAGCATTATAAATTGCCATACGGTTCTGTGTTAAGCAAAGCGAACGGTGATGAAGTTACCGCCGGTGAAACCGTAGCTAACTGGGATCCGCACACAATGCCGGTTGTTTCAGAAGCGCAAGGTTTCGTAAAATTTGTTGATATCGTTGATGGTCTAACCGTAACTCGTCAAACTGATGAATTGACCGGTTTGTCTTCTATTGTTGTTCAAGATGTCGGTGAACGTGCGACAGCTGGTAAAGATCTTCGTCCGGCATTGAAATTAGTAGATGCTCAAGGCAATGATGTCTTAATTCCGGGTACAGATGTTGCAGCGCAATACTTCCTACCGGGTAAAGCCATTGTAACATTAGATGACAATGCCGAAGTGAATATCGGGGACTCTTTAGCACGTATTCCACAAGAATCATCAGGTACTAAAGATATTACCGGTGGTCTTCCACGTGTTGCAGACTTGTTTGAAGCGCGTAAACCGAAAGAACCGGCAATCCTTGCAGAAATTTCCGGGGTAGTTTCATTCGGTAAAGAAACCAAAGGTAAACGCCGTTTGGTTATCACACCGAACGAAGGCGAAGCACACGAAGAGATGATTCCTAAATGGCGTCAACTTAACGTGTTTGAAGGTGAGATGGTTCAACGTGGGGATATTATTTCTGATGGTCCGGAATCACCACACGATATTTTACGCTTACGCGGTGTGCGTGCGGTTACTGAATATATCGTTAATGAAGTTCAAGATGTTTACCGCTTACAAGGGGTAAAAATTAACGATAAACATATCGAAGTTATCGTGCGCCAAATGTTGCGTAAATGTATCATCACAAACCCATACGACTCTGAATTCCTTGAAGGAGAACAGGTTGAAGTGGCTCGTGTGAAAGTGGTGAACCGTAAACGTGCGGAAGAAGGTAAACCGTTAGTAGAATTCCAACGTGAATTGCTTGGTATCACTAAAGCGTCATTGGCAACAGAATCCTTTATCTCTGCGGCATCGTTCCAAGAAACAACACGTGTCCTTACTGAAGCAGCAGTTGCCGGTAAACGTGATGAATTGCGCGGCTTAAAAGAAAACGTGATTGTTGGACGCTTAATTCCTGCGGGAACAGGTTTTGCCTACCACCAAAGCAAAGCGAAAAAACGTGCTGTGGCGGATAATAACGGCAATGAATTGGTAACGGAAGAACCAACCATTACTGCGGAAGAAGCGACAGCGAACTTGGCAGAAATGCTCAATATGGTAGAAGATTAATTTAACTCTGCTGCTAATTTCTAGTAAAAATACCGAATGGAGCAATCCGTTCGGTATTTTTTTATGCCGTTCAAATAATATTTAAATTTATAGAGCAGTATATAAAATGTTGCTTTATAATTTCTAATCTGTAAAAACTATGTTTTTTCCTATCACTAAATATATTAAGCACTGAGTAATCCGTTTGGGAGTTTTTGATGAAGTTAGTATTAATTGATTATGAAAATGTTCAGCCGGAAACGATAAATATTTTGTTACCGGAAGAGAGTTTTGTTGTGGTGTGTGTCGGGGTAAAACAGAAGATGTTACCGTTAGAGTTAGTAAAATCGCTAATTCATTTTGGACAGAATTGTCAAATTATTGAGAGTTATGGAGTAGGTAAAAATGCATTAGATTTTATTATTATCGACACAATGGCAAGGATTACAACAGAACGACACTTCGATGAGCTTTATATTGTATCCAAAGATAAAGGGTTTGATTCTATTATTTCTCATTATTTAACTTTAAAACGAGTCGCCTTTGCTAAACGTGTTGATGATATTGAAGAATTAAATTCGTTAAGAGTAGAGAATAATGTAATCTCAGATAGATTATCTCTTCCGTTATTAACTTCTCCTTGTGCTCTTATAGCACCGAACCCTACAAAGGTAAGATCAGAGGAACGTTCATACCCTACCAGCATTGAACAAGCTATCCTTAAAGTCCAACAACAGCTTATAAAAATTAGTGTGAAATCAATTCGTTCCATACCGAAAAAAGAAAAAAGTCGTCTAAATTGGATAAAAAACGTGTTAAAAGAGGAAGATTTATCGGATAAACAGATAAAATTTATTATGGAACAGGTAAGTTTTCCAGAGAACACTTTAATATCATATATTAAACGTGCCGTAGCTCATTTACAGACAATAGAGAAAAAACATTATCCAAAAACACTAGAAAAACGGATAAATTGGTTAAAGAATTTCTTTAAAAAAGAAACGTTGTCGGAACAGAATATTAAAGAAATTGCTTTAAAAGTGTTCAAATAAAAAATTCCCCTTGCTACACAAGGGGAATTTCAACTACTCATTAATCAAACGATAAATTTCAGGATCTTTGCGATCTAAATAGTGGAAGGATTGAATACGGCGGATGGTGCGTGAATGTCCGCGAATCAGCAAGGTTTCAGTGGTAGCAACATCACCTTTACGATGAACACCTTTTAACAAATCGCCGTGCGTAATACCGGTGGCGGAGAAAACCAAATTATCATCACGAACAAGCTGATCCAAAGTGAGGACTTTATTTACCTCTACTCCCATTTCCTGACAACGGCGGCGTTCGCTTTCAGCAAAAGCACGATTTTCCTCACTGTCGCCTTTCACCACCTCTCTGGTTAACAGGCGCGCTTGAATATCACCGCCCAATGCACGAATACCGGCGGCAGCGACCACACCTTCCGGCGCACCACCGATACAATACATCATATCCACACCGGTATCCGGCAAACAACAGAGAAGCGCCGCAGCAACATCACCATCCGGAATCGCTAATACTTTTACGCCGAGCTGTTGCATTTTATAAATCACGGTTTGATGACGAGGTTTATCCAGTGTTACCACAGTCAGTTGAGAAAGTAGTTTCCCCATTTTAGAGGCAACACGGCGTAAGTTTTGTTCCAATGGCAGATTGAGATCAATCATTCCTTTCACCTCAGGACCAACCACCAATTTTTCCATATACATATCCGGTGCGCGTAAGAAAGTTTCCTTACCACCGGCAGCCAACACCGCAATAGCATTTGCCTGCCCCATTGCCACCATACGAGTTCCCTCAATAGGATCGACCGCGATCGCAATATCTTCTTCATTGCCGCCTTTGCCTAATTTCTCACCGATATAGAGCATAGGTGCTTCATCGATTTCACCCTCACCAATGACGATCTCACCGTTCATTTCGATCTGATTCAACATTGTGCGCATTGCTTTTACTGCGGCAGCATCAGCTGCATTTTTATCACCACGCCCTAACCAAGCAAAACCGGCAAGCGCAGCTGCTTCCGTAACACGAGAAAATTCGATAGCCAATGCTCTTTTCATATACTTTCCTTATTGAGTTAACCAAAAAATTGCCTCATTCTAGCACCTAGCAAACGTTTGCTTAAATGATTTATTAAAGTTTTTTAATTTCTTCACAGCACAACAGATAAAGCCTTGTGCAATAACGGCGAGCTTTCAATCATTTAGAAGGTTTTTGATGAAATAAGGCGCTATCTAGGATAGAATGTTATCCATTCTGATGTATTGGACAACAAATGAGGAATAATAATTATGTCTTTAGAAATTTTAGATCAACTTGAAGCCAAAATTAAACAAGCGGTTGAAACCATTCAACTACTGCAAATGGAAATTGAAGAATTGAAAGAGCAAAAGGCAAATGTCGAACAAGCGAATCAAGCGCTTCAATCTGAAAAAGATCAACTTAATGCTGAAAATGCGCAATTAAAAGAAGAACAACAACGTTGGCAAGAACGTTTACGTTCATTAATCGGTCAAATTGAAAATGTTTAATTTATTCTGCTAATTATTCATCTTCGTCGCCCCACAATCTGATTTGGCTTGTGGGGTTTTTAGTATGTAGGGGAATGAAACTTTTAAGTTTTTGAATAACTATATTGAATTTTACTTTGTATTCCATTAATTGTAGATGAAAACATTAAATCGTCTTAAGTTCTATTATTTTCCAACCAATTTATTTTGTAGATGAGCAATTTGATTACGTTGATTATCTTGAATTAATTCGATTTTTTTTCGCAATGCATCTATAGTCTCTTTAGTTCTAAAATCCTCTTCAGTGCAATTGTTTCTAAGAGAGGTATTACTTAAATCAGATGCTGATATTTTGTGTTCTTTAAGCATAATACGCTGATTATTAGCTAAATTTATTACTATATTTTTACCGGTACAATCTCTAATAAGATCAATTAACTGTTCATTTACTTCCGTAACAATCAATTTATTGGATTGATTTTCTTCCTCTGCTGGTAGATCAAAGATAGCAAAGCAAGGTTTGCTAGGTACTGCTTTATGCCAAAATTGGTGAATAACTACATCTATATTTTCATTTTTACTACTGATAATCAGATTATTGCCTTGCCTGAATAATATGATATCTTCAGGTGTTTTCTTGGTGATATCATCTATTACAGAATATTCTTCTCCAATAATAGCCATTTCTATATATCTACCATCTTCTATTACTTTTAATAAATTAATCTGTTGTTTGGAATATTTCTTAGCTAATATTAAACTCATTCAGATAATATCCTTTATTCTGAAATTATTGATTAAGTACTTTTTATATAAATATATTGTACAATTAAGACATTTTTATAAGTGATGGTAGAAAATAAAGAGTTGCTAAAGATGATCTATTAACACTATTAGCAACTCTTTTTGATTTGAAAATGGATAGGTTTTAATAAATTACAAGATCTATTTTTGTTTATCTAAAATAGGTTTTAAAAACCTTGCTGTGTGAGAATGTGTCATTTCCGCGACCTGTTCCGGTGTGCCTTTTGCAATGATCTCGCCACCTCCATTGCCACCTTCTGGCCCTAAATCAACGATCCAATCGGCAGTTTTGATCACATCCAGATTATGTTCAATTACAACAATGGTGTTGCCTTGATCGCGTAAACGATGAAGTACTTCCAATAATTGTTTAATATCGGCAAAATGCAGTCCGGTTGTAGGCTCATCAAGAATATAGAGTGTTTTTCCAGTATCACGTTTAGATAGTTCTGATGCCAATTTAACCCTTTGTGCTTCGCCACCTGACAGGGTTGTTGAAGCTTGACCAAGGCGAATATAAGACAAGCCAACATCAATTAATGTTTGTAATTTACGAGCGATCATTGGCACAGCATCAAAAAATTCTCGAGCTTCTTCAACCGTCATTTCCAAAACTTGATGAATAGTTTTACCTTTATAATGGATCTCCAATGTTTCTCGGTTATAACGTTTTCCTTTACATTGATCACACGGAACATAAATATCTGGTAGAAAGTGCATTTCGACTTTAATTACCCCATCGCCCTGACAAGCTTCACAACGACCGCCACGTACATTAAAACTAAAGCGCCCCGGATTATATCCTCTTGCTCGAGCTTCTGGCACACCGGCGAAAAGTTCACGAATAGGCGTGAAAACTCCAGTATAGGTTGCAGGATTAGAACGTGGTGTGCGTCCGATTGGGCTTTGATCAATATTGATTACTTTATCAAAAAATTCTAATCCTTCAATTGCTTTAAAGGGAGCGTGTTGCTGGTTTTCAGCACGATTAAGCGCATTTTGTGCTATTGGGAATAAAGTGTCGTTAATTAAGGTGGATTTCCCCGAACCGGATACACCAGTGATACAGGTAAATAATCCGACAGGAATTTCTAAATCTACATTTTTTAAATTGTTACCGCTTGCCCCAATTAGTCGTAATATTTTTTGTGAATCTACAGCCGTTCTCTCTGCTGGAATTTCGATCTTTTCTTTACCGGAAAGAAAACGACCGGTAAGAGAATTTGGATTTTTCATAATCTGCTGAGCGGTGCCTTGTGCTATCACTTCACCACCGTGTACACCAGCTCCAGGGCCAATATCGATGATATAGTCAGCAGTACGGATTGCATCTTCATCGTGTTCAACCACAATCACAGTATTGCCTAAATTTCTCAAATGAATCAGTGTATTTAACAACCTCTCATTATCGCGTTGATGTAGCCCGATAGAAGGCTCATCCAATACATACATTACTCCGACCAAGCCTGCCCCGATTTGGCTAGCCAAACGGATACGCTGAGCCTCACCGCCAGAGAGTGTTTCAGCAGAACGGGATAAAGATAGATATTCCAAACCAACATTGACTAAAAAATGTAGCCTTTCTTTAATCTCTTTTAAAATTTTTTCAGCGATTTTTGCTTTTTGCCCTTCAAACTGTAATTGTTCAAAATGATGCAATGCCTCACCGATACTCATTTCAGAAATTTGTGGTAACGTGGTTTCGTCGATAAAGACGTGGCGAGCCTCTTCTTTTAGACGAGAGCCGTGGCACGATTTACAAGGGCGAGTACTGATATATTTTGCCAATTCTTCACGTACTGACATTGACTCAGTTTCTTTGTAACGGCGAGCCATATTGTTTAATACGCCTTCAAATGGGTGATGACGCACAATTGTGTCTCCACGATCATTGATATATTGAAATTCAATTTTTTCGTGACCGGAACCGTGAAGTACTAAATGCTGAATTTGTTTCGGTAATTCTTCAAAAGGTGTTTCAATATCAAAATGATAATGACGTGCTAACGACGTTAACATTTGATAGTAGTAGAAGTTGCGACGATCCCAGCCGCGAATTGCTCCACTGGCAAGTGATAAACTTGGATTTTGGACTACACGATGTTCATCAAAATATTGTTGAATGCCTAATCCATCACAACTAGGGCAAGCGCCTGCCGGATTATTAAATGAAAACATTCGTGGTTCTAATTCTGGTAAAGAATACCCACAATGTGGGCAAGCAAAATTGGCAGAGAAAACCAACTCTTCCGCATCACTGTTATCCATATTAGCAACAACAACAATACCACCAGAAAGTTCTAAGGCAGTTTCTAGTGATTCAGCTAAACGTGTTGATAATTCAGGGCGGATTTTGAAACGGTCGACAATCACTTCGATAGTATGTTTCTTTTGCAGTTCCAGTTGTGGAGGATCGGAAAGATCGCAGATTTCACCGTCAATTCTTGCACGAATATAGCCTTGCGCAGAAATGCTATCTAGCAGTTTAGTGTGTTCACCTTTGCGAGCTTTCACCACCGGTGCAAGTAGCATCATTCTGCTGCCTTCTGGCAAGGAAAGAATTTTATCCACCATTTGACTGATAGTTTGAGCTGCCAATGGAATGTTATGCGTTGGACAGCGAGGTTCTCCGACTCGAGCGAATAACAGTCTTAAATAATCATAAACTTCGGTAATAGTGCCGACAGTAGATCGAGGGTTATGTGAAGTGGATTTCTGTTCAATTGAGATTGCCGGAGATAAACCTTCAATATGATCCACATCCGGTTTTTCCATCAAAGAAAGGAATTGTCGAGCATAAGCGGAAAGTGATTCCACATAACGACGCTGCCCTTCGGCATAAAGCGTATCAAATGCCAACGAAGACTTTCCCGAACCGGATAAACCAGTGATAACGACCAATTTGTTACGAGGAATAGTTAAATTAATATTTTTTAAATTATGGGTTCTTGCGCCCCGAATTTCGATATTGTTCATAATAGCTGATCAAAAAATAAAAACGTCGATGATTATCGCAAAATCGAAAAAACTGTGCAAATATCCAGTATTATTTTATTTTTTTCATAGGGGATTTACGGTAAGATAGCGAAGTTTTAATTTAATTTAAGAGGAAAAATTATGGCAGGCGTTAATAAAGTAATTATTGTGGGAAATTTGGGAAATGATCCTGAATTAAGAACCTTTGCAAATGGTGATGCAGTTGCCAATATCAGCGTAGCAACTAGTGAGCGTTGGCAAGATAAACAGAGCGGAGAATGGCGTGAAATTACTGAATGGCATCGTATTGTTTTATTCCGCCGTTTAGCAGAGATTGCCGGACAATATTTGCGTAAAGGATCAAAAGTTTATGTAGAAGGGAAATTACGTACTCGAAAATGGCAGGATCAAAACGGTCAGGATCGTTATACTACTGAAATTCAGGCGGATACGTTACAGATGTTGGATAGTCGCAGTGATCGTATGGGGGCTGATATGTCAGCACCAATGGCTCAACCACAAAATCAGTTTGCACAACCGTCTTATAATCAGCCGGCACAACCTAACCAATTTGCACAACCGACAGTAGCGAAAGCACCTCAAGCGGCAGTAAATCCGGATACCGCTGATTTTGATGATGATATGCCATTCTAAGCATTCTTATATTATCAAAATAAATTATAAAACATTAGGAGAAACCTTTATAAAAAAGAGGTTTCTCTTTTTAATATTTGTTTGGATATATTGCTTTATTTTATACATTCCACCAAAGCCTTAAACAACGGAGAATCCTGTCTCCGATTAGGATAATAAAGATAATAGCCTTCGTAACGCATCGCATAATTTTGTAACACCTCGACTATCTCACCAGATTTAAGCTCTTTTAGTACTCTGTCTTTCGGCATTAATGCCAACCCCAAATGAGATAAGCAGGCTTTTTTCGCAAGAAAATTATTATTCACCACTAATCGACCCGATGGCATAAATTTAACCACTTCTTTACCTTTTGGCATACAAAATTCCCAAGGAAAAATACCTTCAGAAGTTGGCATTCGTACACACAAACATTGATGTGAAGTTAAATCATCAATTGTTTTTGGAATTCCGTATTGTTCTAAATATTGTGGCGTTGCAATTAATGCCATTTGCATATCATCTGAAATTCTGATGGCGATCATATCTTTATCTACTTCTTTGCCTAAACGAATCCCCGCATCAAAACGCCCAGCCACGATATCAGTAAATTTCATATCGCTGATTAGCTCTAATTTTACTTCGGGATATTTTTCCATAAATCTTAATAACTTATCCCAAATAACATAGAGAAAAACGTGATCAGCCCCATTAATACGTAATGTTCCATTTAGCGTGTTACGAAAATGACTTAATGCATTAACATTATCTTCAATACTCTCAAATAATGGAAAAAGTTGTTTAAAAAGTTGTTCACCTGCTTCGGTAGTGGCAACACTGCGAGTTGTTCGATGAAACAATTTTATTTTCAGCTGTTCTTCC
This sequence comes from Gallibacterium genomosp. 2, assembly GCF_000771895.1. Classification (NCBI taxonomy): domain Bacteria; kingdom Pseudomonadati; phylum Pseudomonadota; class Gammaproteobacteria; order Pasteurellales; family Pasteurellaceae; genus Gallibacterium; species Gallibacterium genomosp. 2. The sequence goes on along the minus strand of NZ_JPXY01000008.1, from coordinate 10,579 downwards.
AATTTCCGCATAGAATGGCTTAACGCTGAGGTCGATACGCCTAAATATGCAGCAGCTTTAGTAAAACTGGCAGTTTGTGCAACAATAATAAAATTGCGTAATTCATTCATATTTTCAATCATCTTGGCTCTCTTTGATTGTTGAAAAATATTCAACAGGCTATCAAAAAATAACCCACTAATCAAAACAATATTTTCTCTCTATAATGTCATTATTCAAAGCACATAGGAGTAAAAAATGAAAACAGCAACATTAAACAACGGTATTGAAATGCCAATGATCGGCTTTGGTGTGTATCAAGTGAGCGATGAAGAAACGGAAAAAGCCGTCTTATCCGCTCTCGAACAAGGCTACCGCTTGCTCGACACCGCTGCCATTTACGGCAACGAAGCGGGCGTAGGATGTGCGATTAAAGCCAGCGGTATTGCCCGTGAAGAGATTTTCGTTACCACCAAATTGTGGATTCAACGCCAAGATGCCTTCAACGGCACGCAAAAAGCCCTTGACGAATCCTTGTGCCGTTTAGGCTTGGATTATGTGGATCTCTATTTAATGCACCAACCTTTCGGCGATGTACACGAAGAATGGCGTGCAATGGAAACCGCGTTGAAAGCAGGCAAAACCCGTGCCATTGGCGTGAGCAATTTCCATATGGATCGCCTCGCCGACCTCATCACCTGCCACGACACCGTGCCAGCCGTGAACCAAATCGAAACCCACCCGTTCTACCAGCGTGAAGCGGAATTAGACTTCCATAAAGAACTGGGCATTTTGCAATAATCTTGGGGCCCGCTGGCTGAAGGCAAATTCGATATTTTCCACAACCCCGTGTTAAGCGAAATCGCCGCCAAACACGGCAAATCGGTCGCCCAAGTGGTGTTACGCTGGCTCAACCAACGCTGTATCGCCATTATTCCAAAATCGGTGAAAGCGGAAAGAATGCGTGAAAACCGCGACATTTTGGATTTCACCCTTGACGCACAAGACCTCGCCGCCATCGCCACGCTGAATCGTGATGAAATCATCTTCGATCACCGCGATCCAAAAATGGTGCAATGGTTGGCACAAGCGAGAGGGTAAAACCAGATTGAAAAACGCCGTGTGGAATATGGAATATCGCACGGCGTTCTCATAACTACTATAAAAAACAGCTTGAAAAATGCACCGCACTTTTCAGGCAGCCTGAATAAACAATGGGATAGCTAAAGCAAACAATGACTAATTACTAAACCCATTGCCGATTTAATGATGCGTCATCGCCGTGAATTAGCGTAATGCCGTTTGAAAGTGCAACCCATCAAGCCACTTGGATGGCATATGGTGCAACAGCTGGTGCGTAGGGGACGACAGGTGCATACGGAATGGCACGCCGTGCGGCTCGGGCAGATTTAATGCGAATCGCCGCACCGCTCAATGATTTATGGGTACGTGACACCGCTCCGCTGTTTGTGCGTGATGAAAACGGCAAACGTGCTGCGGTGGATTTCAATTTCAACGGTTGGGGACAGGCTGACACAGGTGCAGAAGGCTGGCGAAAAGCCCCTGCCAAACGCGAACACGGCATTGTAGATCACCCCATCGGCAAAGACCAAAAAATCGCCGCTTTTATCGCCCAATACACCCACTCGCCATTAGTGAAAACCTGGCTGGTGATGATGCTCAGCGTGCTTTACCGCTTACTTACTCATCCCGAGAGAATGCAACAAGCCTGCCATTACCAGACCACCTTCGGCTCTATTTCGCCAGCCTCATCTTAACCTTTGGCGGCTTGATTCTGGCGTTGAGGTGTCATTAAATATCTCAATAATGGCTTTTACTGAAATGGTGAATAGTGCAAATGGTTGATAGCAAAGATGGTGTAGTATTAGGTATTAATCTACTCCCCATTTGACCAGCTGCCCTATTACTTGATTTAGCATCGGAAAATAAAAAATTAGGATATTAAAGGAGGATCTTTAGATATAAATAAATTCTCTCTACAATCTAGATAACTAATGACTTACTTTTCCACAAAATTTATAATTAAGACTATAAATTTCTACCGAAGGAAATCATATGGATATTCAATTTTTATCTTCAGATATCCCAGAAGGGAAACCTACTTCTATAAATACACTATCAGATGATAATCAAAAAGAGTATCTTGCGTTACTACAAAACCGTTTAAATCAAATTTTAGATGCAGAAAATATTATTGTATTAGCAGGCTCAGGCACATCTCTTACTTTTAATAAGAATGATGAGAAAATTGCCCCCAGTATGTCTGATTTATGGAATCATTGCCGAGAAATAAATGAAAACGTATTTGATGATATTAGATCATATACTGAGTACGATAATTTTGCAGAAAAATGGCAAAATGAAAAAGGTGAAGAAAAAACTGCTGAAGATATTGAATTATTCTTATCCCGATGTGATACTTTCTTAACATTAGAAAATCTATCTAATAGAAGATTAAAACAATTAGCTAAATTTATTAAAGATGCTAAAGAAAAAATCCTAGAAGTTACTGATTTCACCGAAAAAATCACAGACCTTTCGAGTTGGAAAGACCATGAAAAATTACTTCGTGTACTAGGTAAAAGGCAGGCTAAGCAAAAAAGATTGAAAGTATTCACAACAAATTATGATCTTGCATTCGAAACCGCTGCTTCTAATATTGGTATGACGGTAATTGATGGTTTTGAATATTCTATGCCATACCGATTTAATCCGTCTTGGTTTACTTATGACATTGTACACAGAACACAATCTAGCGATAAATCAACGAGCTATTTACCGAATGTATTTCATCTCTATAAAATTCATGGTTCAGTTGATTGGATAAAAACCGAGCAAGGCATTCAGAAAAAAAGAAATGAAAAACAGCAAGGTGAGCCTGTTATTATTTATCCAAGTAGCAATAAATACCAAACATCTTATGAATCACCTTATTTAGACATGGTAGCTAGTTTTTTAAATGCGATACAGCAACCTAACACTGCTATTTTATGCTTAGGTTTTGGATTTAATGATAAGCATATTAATAATGCCATAACTATGGCATTAAGAACAAATCCTGAATTATTATTAATGGTGGGAACCCGATCTTTATTTGATGAAAAAGGATCTTTCAATAAAGAAATTCGCTCGCTACTTATGAATGCCGTAAAAGCTGGAGATTCAAGAATTTCTTTAGTTGATAGTGATTTTTCTACTTTTGTAAATCAGTTACCAGATAGAAATAAATCAACACCAGAAGAAGATATTTTTAAAATCTTTCAAGAGCTCGCAATGGGGAATAAATCATGAATGATTGGTTCTCACCTTGTGATATTACACGCAGAATTGGTAGCCTTATAGAAATATCCGCAACAGAAGCGAAAATCAACTTAACCAAAGCTGGCACAGGCGAACAAGTATGGTTATTGGGCAATCGCATTCCAGTTGGTGAAGTAAATGAATATGTGTTTATTGATTGTGGGCAAGATTGTATTTTAGGTAGAGTTATAAAAGTCTGGTTAGAAAATGGAGAAAGATTAAGCGTTGATAGTTTAGATGATAGTTATGCAAATAATAATCCTATTGGATTAGTTCAATTACTGGTTAGTATAGATACTGAAACAGGCTTTAACCGTAAAGGGATAAGACAATATCCTAAACTAGGTGCTCAAATTTATTCAGCTCATCCAAAGCTAATTTCATTATTAGCAGAAGGAAAAATCAATAATGTTAGTGATGATATTAAACTTCCTATTGCGGAAATAGCTGGTGATTCATCTGTTACGATTAACCTTACCCCTGAAAAATTATTTTCTCGACATTGTGCTATTTTAGGCTCAACAGGCGGTGGCAAAAGTTATACTATGGCAAATCTCATCAATAATATTTACCAAAACGGAGGTAAAGTATTACTGTTAGATGCAACAGGGGAGTATGCAAATTCGCCCTATGAACATTATTATGTTGGTGAGCATACTAAAGCAACAGATGAAAATAAAGTAACCTACCCACATTGGATGTTTACTGATTCAGATATAAGAGCTTTACTTAGACCATCAGCGCAAAGCCAAGCTCCCAAATTAGAGGAAGCCATTCGGAGTCTAAAAGTTGTTACAAGTTATTGGAAAATCCCAAATCATGGATTATCTATTACTCAAACATATAATCTAGAAAAATCAGAAAAATTAAAACAGCCATTTGAAACTGCTGTAAAAAATATTAATAGCAATATAACAAATATTTCATGGAAGTTCTCTAATTTAGCGGAGCAGATTATTGCAGAGTGTGTATATCCAACAGCAGGGACAATCAATACTCCAGATCCTACAAGATGGGGAAAACGAGCCGATAATGACATTGGGTATTGCTTAAGTTTAATATCAAGAATTAAAGCAATGCAAAATAATCTTCATCTAAAATGGATGCTAGATTGTGATGATACTTTAAAAACTATCCCAAGTATTATTGATAGTTTATGTTCATCAGAAAATAAAATTGTTCGTTTAGATCTATCTGCTGTTCCATTTGAAGCGAATGCCCGAGAATTATTGGTAAATGCAATAGGACGAAAATTACTTTCCTGTGCTAGAGAAGGTAAAATTTCTTATGAAAATCCTTTGATTGTATTTATTGATGAAGCTCACCAATTCCTGAATAAATCTATTGGTGATGAAGTCAGCAAAATGAATTTAACGGCATTTGGTGATATCGCAAAAGAAGGACGAAAATATGGTTTAAATGTTACGATTGCTACTCAACGCCCACGAGATATTCCCGAAGATGTGCTAAGTCAAATTGGTACACTTATTGTGCATCGCCTAACGAATGATAAAGATCAGGAAATTGTGAAAAAAGCTGTCGGATCTATCGACTATCGTTCAGCCTCTTTTTTACCTGTGTTGGGACAAGGCGAATGCTTATTGCTGGGTGTAGATTTCCCTTTTCCGATGAAAGTTAAAATTAAAATGCCTGCATTTAAACCTGAATCTAGAAGCGCTTCTTTTTCTAAAACTTGGAAAAAGAAAGAATAACAACTTCTATCCAATAATAACAATCCGTCTGGAATTTAATTTCAGACGGATTTTCTTATAAGGTCGTTCCTTGCCGATATGCTGACGCACAATCCTATTATCATTTTCTTGTTAAAAATCAATATCTTAACAACATTCACCCTTGATAATATTGTTTCCCTGTCTTTATAACCAAAATACCGCCTGTTTAACCCTTCTTTCACCCCGACAACTGCCCCGAAACACTACGAAAATTCACCAATGCTGCTTCGATATTTTCAATGATTTCATCGGCGAGAATATCGGGTTCAGGCAAGTTGTCTAAATCGGTGAGCGAGTGATCTTTCAGCCAAAAAATATCCAAGCTGGTTTTTTCTCTGCTTGTGATTTCATCAATGCTGAATTTACGCCAACGCCCATTCGGATTATTTTCCGCGTGGTAGGTTTCCGCACGCTTTGAGCGGTCTTCAGGGCAATAGCAGTCGATAAAGTCTTGTAAGTCCGCTAATTGCATTGGCTTTTTCTTTAAGGTGTGATGCACATTGGTGCGGTAGTCATACACCCAGATTTCTTGGGTAACATCGCCATTTTGTGCAGGGCGGTTATCAAAAAATAATACATTGGCTTTCACGCCGTTGGCGTAAAAAATGCCCGTTGGCAAGCGTAAAATGGTGTGCAAGTCGGTCATCTGCAATAATTTTTTCCGCACGGTTTCGCCTGCCCCGCCCTCAAACAACACATTATCAGGCACAACCACCGCCGCTCGCCCGTTGTTTTTCAACATCGTGTAAATATGCTGTAAGAAATTCACTTGTTTATTTGAGGTGGTCGCCCAAAAGTCTTGGCGGTTATAAACAAAATCTTCGCTTTCGGCTTCGCCCTCAGCGTTGGTGATGGTCATACTGCTTTTTTTGCCAAAAGGGGGATTGGCTAACACCAAATCAACTTTATGTTTGCTAGGGGCAACCAAAGAATCATCGGAACTAATCGGACTTTCGCCATTCATTTCCCCAATGCCGTGTAAAAATAGATTCATTAAACATAAACGGCGTGTATTGGCAACGATTTCGTTACCAAAAAATGTGCCATTTTTTAACCGCACTTTTTGCTCGGCATTTAAATTGGCGTGTTTTTCTAAATAGCCGTATGCCGCCAGTAAAAAACCGCCTGTGCCACAAGCAGGGTCGGCAATCAGGGTATCCGCTTGTGGGCGAACGCATTGCACTATGGCTTCAATCAAAGATCGAGGGGTAAAATATTGCCCTGCACCTGATTTGGTGTCTTCGGCGTTTTTTTCTAAAATGCCCTCGTAAATATCGCCTTTCACGTCCACGCCCAAGCGTGTCCATTTGGTTTCATCAATCATCGCCACCAAGCGGGATAATTTAGCAGGATCTTGGATTTTGTTTTGTGCTTTGGTAAAAATTTGCCCCAGCAAGCCTTTTTTCTGACCTAAATTACGCAATAGAGCAAGATAATGGCTTTCCAGTTCTGCTCCTGTGCGGTCGGTGAGGCTTTGCCAATTGTATTCAGTGGGAATGCCTACATCGCGTTTATAAGGCGGTTGGCTGTATTCAAATGCCATTTTTAAGAAAATCAGATAGGTAATCTGTTCTAAATAATCGCCATAGCTTACGCCATCATCACGGAGCATGTGGCAAAAGCTCCACACTTTTTGAACAATGGCGTTTGAGGTTTGTGTTGTGGTCATAACAATCTCTTAAATTTTAAAAATAATTTAGTTAAACAACGGTTAAACAAATTGATTAATTAGCCCCATATTGGAATATATTTCTTAGCTTTAAAGCCTGCCTCTTCGTCAAAAACTTTAATTAATCCTTTTTCTTGAGCTTCTTTAATAATTTTGCTAATCATCGCACTACTCACTGCATTACCAAAACGCTCTCTCAAACTTGTATTACTCATTTGTTCACGATTGATATATTTAAATACACAATGCCAATAACAAGCCCTTAAACGTTCTTCCTTTGTAATATCTGAAAAAGGGCGATAAGTGAATAATACCACTTTTGTATAGTGATCTAAGTCTTCAAAATAAGGGGCTGGCATTTGATTAAGTTCAATTTGTAAAATAACTTTATCAATTCCTGTGCCTCGCTCCTCACAAATATCTAATCTTCGCATCAGTGCAGCTAAATGCTCATTACGGCTACAAGGTGGCTTATCCATAAAGCGATCAACTTCTATGAGTGGTGAGCCTGTATTCGTAATTTCCAAACGATGTGAGAAAATTTCAATCATTGGTGATGTGCCAGAAATATTGAAATCTTGATGAATAAGAGCATTAGCCACCAATTCACGTAATGCAATCTCAGGGTAAGCATTTATCTCTCTACGAAAAGTTAATCCAATTTCCTCATAAGAGGGGAGCAGTGATTTTATACTTTGCATAATCTGCTCAAAACCAACCGCATAGCCTGATAAACTGTTGATTTCTTTTTCTGTGGTAAATTTATTATTGCCCTGATAGCGAATAATTCGTACCGCTTTTTTAGCTAAGTGGTCAAAATCAGAAAGACGTTTGGCAAATAAAATCGCCCCCAAATTGGTAATGTCCCACATTCCAGCATTTTCAATAATCAATTGATCGTCTTGCAATTTAGCCAAAATACCCGATAAAGTATCAGGTAACGGTTGCTTGGTCATATCAAAATATTTAGTAAATTCAAGTAATTGAAGCACTCTTTCACTACTTACAGATTTTAGAGCTATTTGTCTTTCAAAGGGAACACGATCCAAAATACGCCATAATTCTCGCTCTTTTTCTGAAAAATCACGCAGTTTTTTAGTATAAGATCCAATACGAATGTATTCTGTACCATCAAATCTTACTGGTTTGTGGATAGCCGCTTGAATTTCAAGAATGACTAAAGCAAAACCTTGATATTCAAACTCCCAAAAATGAAAATCAATTTTTGGTTCAAGTTTTTGTAATAACCAGCTTTCTAATTCTTGTTGATTATGTTTGGCTGTTGATGGTTGAAATGTTGAGCCTACGATTTTATGGTTGACATCTTCCACACCCCAAATCATATAAGCAGAGAGTTTGCCTAACAACGCAGCACTATTAGCGAGGGCAGAAATAGCTGGGCCTATCATTTTGGGATCATCGTTATTGATTTTAAACTCAACCCATTCATTTTCTTTAGGTAATTTAACCAATTCATCAGTTAAATATTGTAATTGGTGTATATCTTTATGGTTCATTTACATTCTCTTTGGTATAAAAAATGACCTGCTGGTTAAACAACGGTTAAACAAAATTTATTTTGTAACTTATTGATTTTATTTAAATCACGCTTTATTTTTGGTTAAAAAAACAGCTCTTGGTTAAGCAACGGTTAAACAAATCGCTTCTTTTTAAATAGATGATTTGGCTTGACCTAACAGTTCAATCTGCTTACAATCCGCCTCAATAACTCCCCCTACTTTGCCAACCTAAGTGGTTGGATCCACAAGGTTGGGGACTTTCTTTTGTAACCTTTCCAGTTACTCTTGGAAACTTTTCCAGCTTTTTTGTTGCTTCATTCCGATGGCTCCAGTAGTTTGCCTGAAAATGCGGCTTTTAGCACTGCTTGTTTGAGCAATTCGGCTTGTTTGAGTTGGGCTGTAATCTCGTTGGCAAGCTGGTCGCAGGCGGTGAGTTTGCTTTCTAAAATGGCAACGATTTGGGCTTGTTCGGCAAGTGAGCAAAGTGGCAACGGAATCATACTTAGTTCAGATTGATTAATTTTAGGCAATACTGAACGAGAACCAGCCGTAGATGCTCTTTTTACAAAATATCTTGATAGCATCATATGTTTTAAAAAATGATGGTCAAATACATCACTTTCTAATGGGTACATATCAGCACTACATAAACCATCAAAATCCACTAATGTTAGTTTGGATAGATTAGGGCGAATTTTTGAATAAATGATTTGTCCAGCATAAAAATAGTGTTTAGGACTTATCACACCATCATCTCGAATAGTCTTAAAAGGCAATAATTTCCCAGTTTCTTTCTCTATATTATCGGGTGCTATATGCGGAAAATCTAAATATTGTTCAGGTTGAACAAGATTACTTTTAATTTCAACCAAATCACCGAATAATCCTATAACCCAATTTTCTTTAGGTATTGTTAATTCATCATCGGCTATATCAGCAGTAATTTTTCTCAAGGTTTTCGGCTTACTCGGTTTTTTGCCCTGTTTGCCGTTTTCTTCCCAATTTTTCACCGCACTTTGCCAATCGACAAGCTGTTGGGCGTGGTGCTGTTCGCGTGCCGTCTGAATGTGTTCGAGTAATTCCGTTGCGGTGGGCAAGCTTTCGGCGTGTTCAGTTCGCCATTGTTTGGTGAGTTCGCCGTTAAAGGCGTTTTTCAGCAAGGCTTGGCGGTATTGTTTGAGCTGTTGCTCTGCGATTTTCAGATGCCCTATGCCTGCGTCAATTTCGGCAAATAGGCTTTCGATTTTATTGACGATGGCTTGTTGGGTGGCTTTATTAGTTGGATAAATAATAGGGTAATCAGCAATATCACCTAAACGAATGTATTTAATCGTACTACCACGATTGCCTTTTGTAATATCATTAAGTTTATTTTTTATAAAATAAAAGAGATATTTGCCATTAACATTTTTAAATGACTGTAACACATAAGTACGTTGATATGCTTCAAATTTACCACTATAAAATTTAACATTAAAGTTACCATTGCCTGCGATTAAAATCGCTTCTCCTTCAAAGCTAAAAGTGTCGGAGTTTGAGATTTCTTGAGCACAGGTAAAAAAAGGGTATATTCCATTTTCATTACCTTGATTAACATCTTTATCGCCAGTTTTGATACTACACAAACACTTTAATAAATTTATTTCCCACCCTTTCGGCACTGGTATTGTTTTATTTGTCATCGTCTTACCCTAAAATTAAACTCGTACCAAATTCATCATCGGTTCAAAAGAATACAGAGCCGATTTTCTGCCTGCACTTTCTTCTTTTAGCATCAAAAGTCCCTTATCGTGCAAGGTGCGGACAAAGCGATTAGCAGAAGCTGGGGAAATCTCGGTTTTTTCGCTTAATTGGTTGCCACGAAATACAGGATAAGTAAAGACAAAATCCAGCACCGTCATCGCCCATTTTGAGGATAGTGTTTCGCTAAAAATGGGTTTCATCTTTTCGTATAAATCGCTGATACTTTGAGCAATGGTTAAATTGTGATGGGCTTGATTGGCAATCGCCTGCAAAAAAAACTCACACCACGCTATCCAGTCGCCATTTTCAGACACTTGTCGCATTAAGGCTAAATAGTTTTCTTTATGTTCTTCAAAATAACCGCTGATATAAAAATGCGGTTCGCTAATTGCCCCTGCCTGCCATAACATTAATGTAATCAGCATTCGCCCAATGCGTCCGTTGCCGTCTTGAAAGGGGTGCAAGGCCTCAAATTCCAAATGGGTAATGGCGGTTTTGGGCAAAATCGGCGTTGGATTGTGATTGATGTATTCAAACAGATTATCTAAGCCTTGCTCCAATTTTTCGGGGCTTATGGGGATAAATAAAATGGTTCTCTGGTTGCGGTCGGCAAG
>NZ_JPXY01000007.1:0-133945 GCF_000771895.1 Gallibacterium genomosp. 2 | reverse complement strand
CGGCATTAGCAGAAGCGAAGCAGAAAGCGACAGACGCACAGAAGTTAAAAGAACGAATTGAGTTGAATGGTGTAGTTACTGCAACAGAGAAAGCTCAGTTAGATCAAGCGATTACGGCTGCTAATGAGGCAAAATCATTAGCGGAACAAGAGATCGGTAAATTGCCGGCTGGTTCGTATAAAACAGCAAAAGAGGGTGAGTCTGCGAGTATTGTGATTCCTCAACCGTCTTCAGTAACCCCAATTCCAACAGGCAAACCAGAAGTAACAATTGTTGGTGATGGTAATGATACGGTTATTGATCGTGACGAGTTAGGTGTGGGCGCTGATGGGCAATTAAATCCGGTTACTGTTGAAGTGAGTTTGACTGGTATGCAAAACGTGAAACCGGGTGATAAGTTAAGTGGCGTGATTCTCTTAGGTAAAACACCTTCTTATTTGGGTGGTGATAAATCGGGTTATAGCTTAACTGAAAATGATATCATTAACGGCAAAGTATCATTCACTGTGCCGGTAACAGATGGGTTCACTGGAAAATTAGTGGTTCAAGGTGTAAAAGTTCAGGATGCGGAAAAACAATCTTCAGCGACTGCGGAAAGAAAAGAAGCTGAACTTGATCTTGGAGCTGATCCGACTGTTGGTATGAGTTTTAGATCTGATACAGGTATTTCAGGAAGCGATAATATTACGACTAATGGTGAATTAGTATTGGCTGCACCGCAGGGATATACGATTGATCGAGTAGAAGTTAATAACGTAGAAGAAAGTCTGATAGGTAGCAGTATTACCTTATCAGAGGGAAGTTATGCTCCGGGTAGTATTCAAGTTACGGTGCGTAATACCGCAACAGGTCGCATAGAAACAGTTTCTAATACGACTACTTATGTGGTGGATACGACAGCGCCGGATGCACCTCGTATTAATGTTGAATCAGGTCGTGATAGTTCTATTTCTTTACCAGAGAATGCCGTCATTGGCGATGTGGTTGATGTTAATATCACGCAGCCAGGTAAACAACAAGCGATTTATGTGCAATATCGTAAGACTGATTCAGGTTGGGAAGTGGCAACATTTAAACCGGCTGATTCTGGTTTAAGTAGCGCACCAGCAGCGAGTGGTAATACGATTACTATTTCACAAACTGTAGCACCAGCTGGCTCAACAATTGCGGCAAAAGTAACTGATTTGGCAGGTAATGGTTCAGCGGGTAAAGATGGTAGCAATTCATTTGTGGAAGCAGAGGTTCCATCATCGGATTCGGATAATGATGGTTACACTAATGAGGAAGAAAGTCGAGCGGGGTCAGATCCTGATCAGGCTAGTTCAACACCAAAAACGTTAGCAGAAGCTGCTTATAACAAGGCAAAAGCAACTTATGATGCATTTGAAGCGAAAAAAGCAGAATTTGCAAAAGGTGGTTTTACTAAGGAAGAGGTTAGTAAGTTAGAAAAATTGCTATTCCCATTAGACGGTGAAAAAGATAAAGCATTAGATGCGGCTAATTATGTTCACGATAATGATGGCAAAGCGGATTTAATAGCGAAAATCAAACAACTAACAGATACTGTGCCTGAAGTAACCAATGATGCTGATTCTACTTGGTCAAATAATAGAACAGTAACGTATTATGATTACCGTAAAGACAGTTCTAAGAATACAGAACATTTAACTTTAGATGATTTGGCTAAAAAAGATGGCGGTGTGTTTGTTATTCCGGCATCTCAGTTAGTGATTAAAGATCCTGATGCGGAATCAGGTCATACACCGAAACTGAAACCAATGAAAGATTGGGTTCACACTCTGCCGGGTAATACTTCTGTGGGTTTCTCTGAGTATAGAGTGGATGAGAATGGTAATCTTGAAATTAAGATTGATGCAGAAAAAGTAAAAAATATCAGTAAGACTCAAAATGAAACATATGAGCTTACTGCGGAAGATGGTACACCATTAACATTGTATGTTTTCTTTGAGAACGATAATAAGTCTGGTACATCAGTTAGCTTATTCTCGGTTACTGTGAAAGATGATGTGTATCCAATAGTAGGCAATGTAGCAAGTAATGGTGTTACAGATGATACTCAATGGAAGGACATTTCAGTCGTATTGTCAGCAACAGGTAATGATCTTGCAAACTGGAAAGTCAAATTGGAAATCTTTGATGATCAGAATCCTAACAGTCCAGTATGGACACAAGAAAAAGGTGGTATTACTTCAAGCTCTCAGACGGTGAGCTTTGATGCAAGTAGCTTTACTGCTGAGAATGGACATAGCTATACCTTAAAAGCAACAGCATTGAGTAATAGCGAGAAAGCGAATACTGTTGAAGAACATATAACAGTAGATACTACGCCACCGGAAGTAACATCTAATTTGACAACAGATTCAGGAGGCAATTTAAAACTTCATGTTGAGTTAAAAGAGCCGGTGAAATATTTTATTTACGATGGTAAGGTTGAATCTGATCAGATTTCGGTTACTGGAAAGCAAAATTATAGTAGTGCAAAAGATTTACCTTCGATGGATGCAACCTTTGATCTAGGTTCAACACCGAAAACTTATATCTTCTATGATCAAGCTGGTAATGCAGCAGGTGTGGTAGCACCAGAAGTAGAAGTAAAACGTTTAGGTCGTTTAACCACTAATATGAATCAAAATGAAGGTCCACGAAACTATATGAGTGATGGTAATGAAGAACAACGGAATGATACCGGTCCAGACGGCTTAAAAACGTCAGCAGGCGATAATATCATTATTGTAGCGAAGAAACCTGATGGTGATTTCTTCGGTGGCTTTATTGATGGTGGAACGGGCGATGATTATAAAGCGACGTTACAAACCTATGATGGTAATGACTATATTTATGCTTTCGGTATCGGAGGTCATACTGATGTGATTACCGGAGGGGGTAACGATAGATTTGAATTGCGTTATGGTCTTTCAGGCTGGGGGCAAAGAGGAAATATCTCCACTGGTTCATTTGACGGTGCTCAACGTATTTTGATGGGCGATGGCAATGACACCTTCAAAATTCGTGGTTCAATGATCGACCTACATTCTGATTATGGTGATAATTCATTCGCATTAACTACAGCTAAAGTAGATATGGGCACAGGGAATGACACTATTGAAGTTGAAAGCACGATCAAGGGTGATGGTGATGCTGGACGCAATTACTCTAACTATTTCAATCTTGGCAGTGGGGATGATGTGATGCGAGTTGGTAAGAATATTACAGACTCGCAAACTTCTGCTACACCAAGCACAACTCACGCTTCAAATATTATTGATTTAGGTGCTGGAAATGATACTTTGATAGTAAAAGGAAGTGTTGAACAACATACTCTTATCCTTTCTGAAAATGGAAATAATACAATTTCTATTGGTTCAGGGGTATCGTTAGCGAGAAAATCTATTGGTGGCAATACTGCGATTGTGTTAGGTGATGGTAATGACACTTTAACCGTAAATACTGCCGTAAACTATGAAGATGCAGACAGAGAATCTGCTTTCTATCGAGCTTATAAAGATAGTATAAGCGGTAGCAATCCTGTTGAACGTGCTTGGTATGGTGAAAGTGCTACGCAAATCAACAAAATAATAGAGGATGTGAAAACGCCTAAGATCGATCTTGGCGATGGTGATAATACTGCAACCTTCGGTGGAAATGTGTGGCGAGCCAAAATTCTCACTGGAGAGGGGCAGGATACAATTACCGTTAATGGTGGGTTATCACAAACTTCATTGTCTACAGGTGGCGGTAATGATACTGTTACCATTAAAGAATGGACGTTGAACAAAAACACAGTGATGTTAGGAAATGGGGATGATACGCTGAACCTTGGAGGCATATCTGATACATTAACACCTGAAGGTGTGTCTCTAATTCAAGGCGGCGTTGGTATGGATACCATTAATATTACTGGTAAATCACCAAAACCGGTAAGATTAGAAATCTTCGGTAACATTAATAATGGTGAGAATCACATTGATGTTACAGGTGTTGACGTCTTTAACTTAAATGGACACGGCAGTGAAGTGATTATTGGTACTAAGAATGTAGCTAACCCTAATAATGAGTTAGCTTATAGATTTATCTCTATTCACGGAGATAGTACTGATACTGTAAAACTTCAAAATACGTGGCAGCAAGAAGTTTCTTCAACAGTTGGTATGAAACAGTATCAATATAATGGTATCACCATTTATATTGATGATACGATTCAAGTAACCACATTTAGTTAGTGTGTAAAATTACTATAGATTCGTATTTTTGAACTTAATGTTAAACCCATCAAACGCTGTTTGATGGGTTTTTTGTTTGTGTAAGAAAATAGGGAAGCCATCGCTTCCCTACAATGTTTGCTAATACTTAATTAGGCAACGGTTTTCAATAGTTCTTCTGCTGCTAAAATACCAAGTGCATTTGAAGCTAACGGGCTGTCACCGGTTAATAATTTACGATCTTTATGTACTTGACCGTTAATGCCTTTGTTTAAAACTTTAACCCCTAATTTTTCTAGATTTTCTGCCACTAACCATTGTAATTTACCCGGCATATAACCGATATCTTGGTTTGCACCTTCATCTAATGCATCAGGGAATACACAAATTTCATAACCTTTAAACGGATAATCTTCCGCTTTCTCATCAACGCTTGCCGCCAATAATGATGCCGGACCGTGACATAAAGTAATAATGTGTTTATCTTGATTTAATGCCCAATTTAAAACAGATTTCACCTCTTTGCTGTGAGGAATGCCGGCTAAAACACCGTGTCCACCCGGAATAAAGACCGCAATATAAGGTGAATTTTCAGATAAGACTTCAGGCAAAATATCTGCCAGTTTTTTCGGATTAACCAATTTCGGTAAATATTGGTTGTATAAATCCATTACAGCTTTATCTTCTTCCGGCATTGCCCAAATTTCAAGTTTGACCGGATTACCGGATAAGGTTGCAACATCAATTTCAAAGCCGGCGTGGTGCATATGCAACATTGGTAGCAACATTTCTACCGGATGGTTACCGGTTGAGAATAATTTGCCGTTTTTCATCTCGATATAACGCTCATCGGTAGCAATCATCAACACTTTATGTTTACCACCGCTGTAGGATTTATCGAATTTAAAACCGTCAAAGTCAGTTACTTTGCTGGTGTATTGGGTTAAAGAATAATCTGATGGGAAGAATGCGTTATGTTCTGCACGGTCGGCAACAGGTTTTTTGCTTAATTCAGTCATAATAAATCTCCAAAATAAAAGTGAAATTTTTAATACTAAACAACAGTATCGTTTTGATGGTGTGTATTCTATCGTTGGATTAAGTGATAAAAAAGGAATAAAATTAGAATAAACTATTCTAAAAAAAGGAATAATTTAGAAATGAATAAATTGGAAGCACTGCGTTATTTTTGTGTTGCCAGTGAAACACTGAATTTTAGGGAAACGGCGCAACGATTGGCGGTATCGCCGCAAGCGGTGACCAGAATGATTGCTGAATTGGAAAGTTTGTTGGGCGAAAGTCTGTTTAAACGCAATACTCGAAATATCCGTTTGACTGCGTTCGGCGAACAGTTTTTGCCGCAGGCACAGCAGTTTTTATTGGAAGAAGAGCGCTTGTTTTCGAACAATAAGCTGAATAAAAAAGCGATGCAGGGAATGGTGCGCATTACACTGCCGCCGTTGCCACTTAATCAGAGGTTATTAAGCGAACTGTTGACAGCGCTGGAACCTTATCCGGACATTGTGCTGGATTGGCAGCAATCTGTTGATAAAGTGAAAGCCATTGATCATAAAATCGACATCGGTTTACGTATCTGTTTGGAACCGGAGCCGCATTGGATTGCACAGCATATTTGTACTTTTCACGAGAAAATTGTTGCTTCGCCTAAATTAATTGAACGTTTGGGAGTGCCGAAAGATATTGCCGATTTGGCACAAAATTATCCATTAAGTGGTTTAATGAACCCTAAATTACAACGGATTTGGGACTGGCGAGTGAATAATGACATTCATTTTTTTCCGGCACAGACCAGATTTATCAGTAGCGATGCTGTTTATGAGTTGCAAGCTGCTTTAGCCGGTAGAACCTGCACGCAAATTATTACGCCGTTTTGTCAACCTTATCTGCAACAAGGGCAATTAGTGGAATTATTTCCGGAAATAGAAAAACAGCAGTGGCATTTATACCTTTATCGTCCGTATCAAAGTTTGGTTGCGGATCGGGTGACCTTTGTGTTTGAACAGTTAAAACAGAGTTTGCTGCGATTGTATGGCAGCGATGAAATGTAACTGTTGTGAGCAGTATAGGCTTCGCCATTTAAGCGAAGCCTGATTGTACAGCTTATGCCATTCCTTGAGCGATATTTAAGAATAAAGTAATAATCAAGGCATTGCTGATATTACTGATAAAGCCACCGATTAACGGCACGACAAAGAAAGCGATTTTTGAATAATGATAACTTGAACAAACTGCAGTCATTGTTGCCATTGAAACCGGCACTGCACCTAAGCCGAAGCCGGAATGACCGGTGGCAATAATTGCCGCATCATAGTTTTTGCCGCAAAGGCGGAAAGTAATAAAGACACAGAACAGATAACAAAGCACCACTTGCAAAGTTAAGATAATGATTAACGGCAAGGCTAAATCTGCTAATTTCCATAATTGCATTGTGACAATGACGATAGAAACGAAAATTGCCAATGAGATCTCGCCGATAATCCCGATACTTTCATAAAGTGCTTGGTGATCACGCTTAGTGGAATCTAACACTAAGCGTAACACTAAACCGCCTAACATACTCATCACGTGAATAGGAATGTTCACTTGAGGGAAAATTGCCTGACAAAGAACAAAGAGCGTTTGACCGATACCGCACGCTAACAGCAATAAAAAGGCGGCTTGGCTGGAACGGCGATAACTGATGCGTGGCAATTTGCTGTTATCTTCTTCATTTATCGGCTGTTCTGCACTGATTTGATCACTAAGTTGATGTTTTTGAATTAAACGTCTGCCCAAAGGCCCACCTAAAATACAGCCGGCGACTAAACCAAAGGTGGCGGCAGCAATGGC
Organism: Gallibacterium genomosp. 2; assembly: GCF_000771895.1. Classification (NCBI taxonomy): domain Bacteria; kingdom Pseudomonadati; phylum Pseudomonadota; class Gammaproteobacteria; order Pasteurellales; family Pasteurellaceae; genus Gallibacterium; species Gallibacterium genomosp. 2. Next base: position 126,875 of record NZ_JPXY01000007.1, on the reverse strand, counting down.
GACTTCAATCGCACCGTTTGCACCCATTTGTTCCGCTATTGGCGCAAAGGCAGCTGCATTGCCGTGTCCGCCGGTTAATGGAATTGAACCGGACATCAGTGCAATCAACGGATCCATATTTAATAAAACCCCTAGCCCGAGTGATAACACATTTTGCAAAATGGCAAGTATCGCCGCCAAAATACTGAAAATAAGTACTAATTTTCCCCCTTTCTTCAGCAAGGCAAAACTGGCGGCGAAGCCCATTGCGGCGAAAAAGACGTTATAAAAGAACGTGTTGATCGTTTTATAATCAAATTTAAAGGTGAGTAGATCAAGCGAATATAAACAGGTTGTCATAATGGCGAATAATGTTCCGCCGATAACCGGTGCCGGAATACAGTATTTCTTCCAGATTGGGAATTGTTGACGGATAAATTCACCGACATAAATGGCGACCACAGACAACGCAAGTGTCTGGAACATACCAACATTAATAGTTACCATAGAAAAGCATCTCCTAGCAAAGGAATATAAAGTAAGGGGGAAATATTAGTGTTAATTAAATGTAATACAAGTGTTAATTTTAAAAAATGTGAGCTATGCCAAAAAATTTTTAACATTGCTTCGCTAAAATAGAGCAATCAACGTGCATTTAGGCTTGAAAATCATTGGAACAACAAGGAGTGAATGATGCGGAAAATTGGTGTTATCGGTTTAGGAAATGTCGGCGCTACGGTGGCTTACACGATTGTGACGAAAGGGCTGGCGGATGAATTGGTGTTGATAGATAGTAAGCAGGAAAAATGTACGGCTGAATACTATGATCTGTTGGATAGTTTGGGAAGATTAGAAAATTACACCAAATTAATAATGCAGGATTATCAGGCACTGGCGGATGCAGATGTGGTTATTACTGCATTTGGTGATATTAAAGCATTGGCAGAAGGCGGAGATCGTTTTCTTGAATATCACTTTAATAAAGTACAAGCGAAACAGGTGGGCAGTGCGTTAAAACAGGTCGGTTTTAACGGCGTGATTATCAATATTTCCAATCCGTGCGATGTGATTACCGGATTGCTGCAACATCATAGCGGTTTATCAAAACAACAGGTGTTTGGCACCGGCACTTTTTTGGATACGGCACGAATGCAACGCGCGGTTTCGCAAGCGTTAGCGCAAAATCCGCATAATATTGAAGGTTATGTCTTGGGAGAGCACGGTGAATCACAGTTCGCTGCTTGGTCAACTATAACGGTGCAAGGTGAACCGATTGTAGAAATTGCTGAAAAATTATCGCTCAATTTAGCCGATTTGGATAAAGCGGCACGGGAAGGCGGATGGTTGGTTTTTAATGGTAAAAAATATACGAGCTATGCGATTGCCACCTGTGCGGTAAAATTAGCCCAAGCAGTTATTTCAGACGCTTATTTAGCTTGTCCAGTATCAGTTTATCTTGAACAGTATCAATGTTATGTCGGTTATCCGGCGGTAGTAGCGAGATCTGGGATTGTTGGGATCAGATCGCTTGCATTGACTGCAAATGAACAACAATTACTGGCAACTTCCGCCAAAATGATTGCGGAAAAAACAAGGGAAGCGTTATAAAAATAATTTAATATTAAGGATTTAAGGGGCAATTTGTGGTCTGCCCCTCAATAGCTTATAAAGTGATTTATAACGCTAAACGCAAAATCTCTTCTGCGGCTTTAATATCAATATTTTTATGTTCACCGAGATTTTCTGTTTTGTGTTCTTTGAGTTTGCTTAACACGCTTGGGAATTGGCTGTCATCAATGCCGTAAGCTGATAAGCGAGTAGGTGTTCCCATTTGCTCAAAGAAAGCGCGTGTTTTATCAATAGCAACACGAATCGCTTGTTCGCTGTCGTTGCCTTGATAACCCCAAACACGTTGTGCGAATTGTACCAACTTTTCTTTTTTAAATTCACGTTGATGCCACATTATTGCCGGCACCACAATAGCTAATGTTTGACCGTGATCCAAACCGTATTGTGCTGTCAGTTCGTGACCAATGCCGTGTGAAGCCCAATCTTGCGGCACACCGACACCAAGAATACCGTTTAATGCCATTGTTGCTGCCCACATAATATTGGCACGCACATCATAATTTTCCGGTTCTGCCAATGCTTTTGGACCTTCTTCAATCAAGGTTAAGAACACACCTTCGGCGAAGCGATCTTGAACTTTGGCATCGACCGGATAAGTCATATACTGTTCAAAAGTGTGAACGAAAGCGTCAACAACGCCGTTTGCAGTTTGTTTGGCTGGCAAAGAGAAAGTGGTGGTTGGATCAAGCACGGAAAATTGTGGTTTGACAAACGGTGAGAAGAAGCCAAGTTTATCTTGGGTCTCTTTACGGCTGACCACCGCATTACCGTTCATTTCGGAGCCGGTTGCCGGTAGCGTAAGAATTGCACCTATTGGTAGTGCACTTTTAATTACAGTGCCGTGACTTTTCACGATTTCCCATTCATCACCTTGGAAGTTAATTGCAGAAGCAATAAATTTTGTGCCATCTAACACTGAACCGCCACCGACAGCAAGCAGAAAATCGACTTTTTCACGGCGACCAAGCTCAACCGCTTTCATTAATGTTGAAAATTGTGGATTAGGTTCAATGCCGGAAAATTCAACAATTTCAAAACCTTTTAATGCGTCCAGTACCTGATCATAAACACCGTTTCTTTTAATGCTGCCGCCGCCATAAGTCATTAAGATTTTTGCGCCGGTAGGAATTTGGTTTTTAATTTCGGCAATTTGACCTTTGCCGAATAACACTTTAGTTGGGAGGTGTAATGTAAAATTATTCATAAATACTCCTTGATTATTAGCATCCTTGTTAGAGGAATTGAATCATAATTCTATATTATTTGTGATGAGGCTAAATTTATTACGTCTTGTGTTTGTTATGCAAGTTATAGTAACTTAATTTTACAAAATTGATTTTGGAATTGAGTGAGAATGGGTGGAAAAGCGGAGCGATTGCCCCGCTTTAACAGTTATTTTCTTACGGCGATCGCTTCAATTTCCAAGCCAACATCTTTCGGTAAACGCGCTACTTCAACACAAGAACGTGCCGGAAAACTTGGGTGATTATTTTGTTGGAAGAAACGTTCATATTCCGCATTGATAACGGCAAATTGATTTAAATCTTTGACGAATACGGTTGTTTTCACAATATCAGACACTTTTAAACCGGCTTGTTCAACGATAGCTTTAATATTTTCTAATGATTGACGAGCTTGCGCTACAATGTCGTTTGGAATTTCGCCAGTGAGTGGATTGACCGGAATTTGCCCTGAAGTAAGCACAAGATTACCTAAATCAACTGCTTGTACATAAGGGCCTATCGCTGCTGGAGCTTTTTCTGTATGAATAATTTTAGTCATCATTTTTTCCTTTTGTTTATGAAAAGTGAATCAGTATTTATCGATATTATTTAAGCTAAAGTCGCCACCATTATCGCTTTGATGGTATGCATTCTATTTTCTGCTTCATCAAAGACAATTGAGGCTTCGGATTCAAAGACTTCATCCGTTACTTCTAACCCATTCATTCCATATTTTTCTGCCATTTTCTTGCCGATAACGGTATTTTCATCGTGGAATGACGGCAAGCAATGCATAAATTTCACGTTAGGATTACCGGTGAGAGCCATTAATTTTGCATTAACTTGATAGGGCTTCATCAATTCGATACGTTCCGCCCAAGCATTTTCTGGTTCGCCCATAGAAACCCAAATATCAGTGTAAATAAAATCGACATCTTTTACACCTGTTTCAACATCTTCAGTACAGGTAATGTTTGCCCCTGTTTGTTTAGCCGTTTCAGCCACTTCATCGAGTAATTTCTGTTCCGGAAAGAACTGCTTCGGACCGACTAAACGTAAATCCAATCCCATTAACGCAGCACCTTCCACAAAAGAATTTCCCATATTATTACGAGCATCACCCAGATAAGCGAGTTTCATTTGATCAAGACGTTTACCTTTGCCGTGTTCCAACATCGTTAAGAAATCTGCCAAAATCTGTGTTGGGTGAAATTCATCGGTTAAGCCATTCCAAACCGGAACACCAGAATAATTCGCCAATGTTTCGACCAATTCTTGACCATAGCCACGATATTGAATAGCGTCATACATTCTGCCCAATACGCGAGCAGTGTCTTTCATACTCTCTTTATGCCCGATTTGTGAACCACTAGGGCCGATATAAGAAACGTTAGCACCTTGATCAAACGCACTTACTTCAAATGCGGAACGGGTGCGGGTTGAGGTCTTCTCAAACACCAATGCGATATTTTTACCTTTTAAGCGCGGCTGTTCGGTGCCGGCATATTTTGCTTTTTTTAGTTCGGCGGCTAAATCAAGCAAAAACTGGATCTCTTGTGGTGTGAAATCCATTAAGCGTAAAAAATGACGTTGACGTAAATTGATTGGCATAACGTTTCCCTCTGTTGTGTTAAATGGTTAAGATTGTTGTAATTTTTTAAGCTGATATAACATTGCCAGTGCCTGTTTCGGCGTTAAATCGTCCGGATCAATCTGTGCTAATTGTTGCAAAATTGCTTCGCTGTTTGCATCAAATTCTGGTTCCGGATTGAAATCCAGCTCGTTTTGGTAATCATTAATTCGGCTGTTTTGAAACGAAAGTTTTTCCAACTGTTTTAATTTTTGTTTTGCCAGTTGGATAACCGCTTTAGGTACGCCGGCAAGTTGTGCCACCGCAATACCGTAGCTTTTATTGGCTGCGCCTTCCTGCACTGAATGCATAAATGCAATCGTATCATTATGCTCTTTAGCGTCAAGGTGAATATTGATGCAACCCGGCAACTGTTGCGGTAAAGAGGTCAATTCAAAATAGTGGGTGGCGAACAGCGTTAAGGATTTGAGCTGCGTTGCTAACCATTCCGCACACGCCCACGCAAGGGAAAGACCGTCATAAGTGGAAGTGCCGCGCCCAATTTCATCAATTAACACTAAACTTTGTGGCGTGGCTTGATGAAGAATATTCGCCATTTCGCTCATTTCCACCATAAAAGTGGAGCGACCGGAGGCTAAATCATCAGAGGCACCGATGCGAGTAAAAATGCGATCTATCGGGCCAATAACTGCCTGTTGTGCCGGCACAAAACTGCCAATATATGCCATTAAGGTGATCAATGCGGTTTGGCGCATATAGGTACTTTTACCGCCCATATTCGGCCCGGTAATAATCAACAGATGACGTTTTTGATTGAGATCGAGCGGATTGGCAATAAATGGGTCTTGCAAAACGGTTTCCACCACCGGATGTCGCCCTGCTTCAATGCTGATTAATGTTTGTTCGCTAAAGGTCGGAGCAACATAATTCAACGTTTCCGCACGCTCCGCTAAATTCGCCAATACATCCAATTCGGCTAAGGCCAGACTGGTGGTTTGCAATGCGGAAAGATGCGGCAATAACAAATCGAAAAGCTCATCGTAAAGCTGTTTTTCCAATGCCAACGCAGCACCTTTTGCTTTTAAGACTTTATCTTCGTAATCTTTTAATTCCGGAATAATAAAACGTTCCGCATTTTTTAAGGTTTGGCGGCGAATATAGTGCGTTGGTGCACGTTCTGCCTGACCTCGGCTGATTTGAATATAATAACCGTGAACGGCGTTATAACCGATTTTGAGGGTATCAATGCCGGTTTGTTGCCGTTCTCTTATTTCTAAATTTTCCAGATATTGCGTTGCACCGGTCGCCAACTCACGCCACTCATCCAACTCTTGATGATAACCGGGGGCAATCACACCGCCATCACGAATTAATAATGGCGGTGTTTCAATGATTGCTCGTGTTAACAAGGCAAATAATTCACTAAAATCCTGCAACTTCGACAACAGCATATCAAACTGCTGATGTTGATTATGTTGTTGTAAAAGCTGGATAATTTGCGGTAATTGCCCTAATGCCTGACGTAAACGGGTTAAATCACGCGGACGCGCAGAACGCAAGGCAATACGCGCTAAAATGCGCTCCATATCGCCGATCTGTTGCAACAGCGGTTTAAAATCAGAATAGCGTTCCTGTTGAATCAGATTTTTAACCGCATTTTGACGGTTTAATAATGTTTGTTTGTGGCGCAACGGCTGATGAATCCAGCGTTTAAGCAAGCGGCTGCCCATTGGCGTGCTGCAATAATCAAGTACAGAAGCCAATGTGTTTTCTGTACCGCCTGCAAGGTTTTGCGTTAATTCCAAGTTACGGCGGGAAGCGACATCAATCACAATAAAATCACGCTCTTGAGAAAGTGAAATCGCATTAATATGAGGCAATGCGGTGCGTTGAGTTTCTTTCGCATATTGCAATAAACAACCAGCAGCGCATAAGGCAACAATCGCTTTATCCACGCCAAAACCTTTAAGATCCTGAGTGCCGAATTGTTTAGTCAATAATTTGATTGCGGTAACCAGTTCAAATTCCCAAGTTGGGCGGCGGCGTAATCCCTTGTAAGGTTCAAGCAGTCTGATATAAGCAAAATCTTCCGGATAGAGAATTTCAACCGGCATAATGCGTTGCAACTCGGTGGTGAGGGCAGCTTCGTCCGCAAGTTCACTAATTTGAAAGCGACCGGAACTCATATCAAGCGTGGCTAAACCAAAAATTTTCTTTTCGTAGTAAACACAGGCAATAAGGTTATCTTGTCTTTCCGGCAACAATGCCTCATCACTGATTGTTCCCGGTGTGACAATGCGGACAATTTTGCGTTCAACCGGCCCTTTACTGGTTGCCGGATCACCAATCTGTTCACAAATCGCAACCGACTCGCCTAATTGCACCAGTTTTGCTAAATAGCCTTCTACAGCGTGATAAGGTACACCCGCCATTGGGATTGGATCGCCATCGGTTTTGCCGCGTTTGGTTAATGAAATATCTAAAAGTTGTGATGCTCGTTTGGCATCATCAAAAAACAGTTCATAAAAATCTCCCATACGATAAAACAGCAAAATATCGGGATGTTCCGCTTTAATTTTTAAATATTGCTGCATCATCGGGGTAAAAGAAGAAAGATTGCTCTCTAAAGTCATAATTATTATCCTTTTTGTTGGACGAATAGTATAAAAGATGATGAAACAAAGCGAAAGTTACAAACAGTCAGCAATATAATATGTGTAAAAATTTGGAAGCACACTCACAGTTTTAATTATTGGTAACATAAAATACTTGATACTGTATGGTTATACAGTATAATAGGCGAAAAAATTCCTCTTAGTTTATAAATAAAAGGGCAATGAATATGACAACAAACAATGAAGATAAAGAAAGAGCATTGGCGGCAGCATTAGGGCAAATTGAAAAACAATTCGGTAAAGGTTCAATTATGCGCCTTGGTGATACACAAACATTGGATGTGGAAGCGGTTTCTACCGGTTCATTGGCATTAGATGTGGCGTTAGGTATCGGTGGTTTGCCAATGGGGCGAATCGTTGAGATTTTTGGGCCTGAATCTTCCGGTAAAACCACATTAACTTTATCTGTGATTGCGCAAGCACAAAAAGAGGGCAAAACCTGTGCCTTTATTGATGCGGAACACGCATTGGATCCTATTTATGCCTCTAAATTAGGGGTTGATGTACAATCACTTTTAGTTTCGCAACCGGATAACGGCGAACAGGCGTTGGAAATTTGTGATGCTTTAGTACGTTCCGGAGCGGTGGATGTCATTATCATTGACTCTGTAGCAGCATTAACACCGAAAGCGGAAATTGAAGGTGATATGGGTGATTCCCATATGGGGTTACAGGCACGTTTAATGTCGCAGGCATTGCGTAAACTTACCGGTCATATCAAAACTGCAAACTGTTTAGTGGTGTTTATTAACCAAATTCGTATGAAAATTGGGGTTATGTTTGGTAATCCTGAAACAACAACCGGCGGTAATGCCTTAAAATTCTATGCTTCAGTGCGTTTAGATATTCGCCGCACAGGCTCAATTACTGATGGCGATGAAGTAATTGGTAACGAAACCAGAGTTAAAGTGGTGAAAAATAAAGTTGCCGCGCCATTTAGACAAGCAGAATTCCAAATTCTTTACGGAGAAGGTATTTCGAAAAACGGTGAATTAATCGAATTGGGCGTGAAACATAAATTGCTTAATAAATCAGGCGCTTGGTATTCCTACAATGATGAAAAGATTGGTCAAGGTCGTACCAATGCAATGAAGTGGCTTGCCGAACATCCGGAGGTGGCTGCCGAGTTGGAACGTAAATTACGTGAAGAGTTGCTTTCCAATCCGGAGCAGTTATTAGTTGCGGATGATACAGAAAAACAACCGGAAGATGACGCATTAAATTTCGGTGAATAATACCCTCAATATCCCTGCCTAAAATCAAAAGTTTGATCGGCAGGGATTTTTTCAATTATAGATAACATCTGAACAGCTCGGTTATTTTAACTATTTATTTTATTGTCTGTTCATTATGATTATGTTCTCTATTCAATAAATTAACAGCGATTGAATTATGGAAAATCTTGCCCTTAATTATGTGTTGAAATTGTTGGCAATTCGAGATTACAGCGAGTATGAATTACGTTGTAAGATGCAAGCAAAAGCCTTTTCGGAACAGGAAATAGAACAAACTATTGCAAAATGCCAAGAGAAAAATTGGCAAAATGACTTCCGCTTCTGTGAGTATTTCTTACTTTCAAGAGTGCACAAAGGTTATGGCTTACAACGCATTAAACAGGAGTTACAACAAAAAGGCATTCAAAATGAAGTGATGCAACACGCACTGGAACAAGCCGATATTGATTGGTATGCGTTAGCACAGCAGACGTTGGCAAAAAAATTTCCTGATTACGCCACAGTTTCCGATTTTAAAACCAAGCAAAAAATGTGGCGTTTTTTATTATCACGCGGTTTTTCTCAAGAAGAAATTTCAGAAGCGTTCAAAGCGCAGGATTAGCGTTGAAATCCATTCGCGACTTCCCTGTTTGTGCGGTAGAATAGACCGATTTTTTAACCTAGATAGAAGGGAAAAGATAAGAGATGAATTTTATCGGTAAGTTAATCGGGATCATTGTCGGTTTTAAATTCGGCGGCTTTTTTGGCGCAATTTTCGGCGCTATTTTAGGGCATTTAGCCGATAAAAAATTATATGAGTTGGGCAGCGTACGTTCCTCTTTATTCGGGCGTTCCGTTTCACGCCAATCTCTATTTATGCAGACCACTTTTGCGGTGATGGGGCATTTGAGCAAGTCTAAAGGTCGGGTTACGGCAGAAGACATTCAATTAGCCAATATGTTTATGGATCGTATGCAGCTTGATGAAGCGCATCGACAATTAGCAAAAGCGGCATTTACACGAGGAAAAGAGGCTGATTTCCCTATTCGTCAAGCCATCAGAGAGTTTAGAGCCGGATGTGGACAGCGTACAGACCTGTTGCGTATGTTTTTGGAAATTCAGATTCAAACGGCGCTGGCAGATCAAGAATTGCACCCGAATGAAAAAGAAGTTTTGTTCATTGTTGCCGAAGAGTTGGGCTATTCAAGAATGCAATTTGAGCAGATGCTGGCGATGATTTATGCGGCACGTCAATTTTCTCAAGGCGGTTTTTATCGTCAATACCAACAACAAAATGGCGATTATCAATATCAACAATCCTACGGCGGATACCAAAATGCGGCACAAAGTTCTTCCGGGCCGACACTAGAGGATGCTTATCGTGTGTTAGGCGTATCAGCAGAAGATGATCGTGCTACAGTGAAAAGAGCTTATCGTAAATTAATGAATGAACATCATCCGGATAAATTGATTGCGAAAGGATTGCCGGAACAGATGATGGAGATGGCAAAAGAGAAAGCTCAACAAATTCAAGCTGCCTATGATTTGATCTGTAAGGTCAAAGGTTGGAAGAAATAAAATAGAATGCGTTTAATTTTAGCACCGATGCAAGGGGTGCTGGATCCGTTTATGCGTCAGCTTTTAACCTCTTGCAATAATTATGATCTTTGTGTTTCCGAATTTGTGCGGGTTGTTGACCAGTTATTACCGAAGAAGGTTTTTTATCGGCTTTGTCCTGAATTATATCAGCAGGGTTACACCGATAGCGGCACACCGGTAAGAGTTCAGTTGTTAGGACAACATCCGCAATGGTTGGCTGAAAATGCTAACTTGGCGATTGAGTTGGGATCGCACGGTATCGATCTTAATTGCGGTTGCCCTTCAAAAACCGTTAACGGCAGTTGTGGCGGAGCAAGTTTGTTAAAGCAACCGGAGCTGATTTATCAAGCAACCAAAGCCATTCGCCAAGCGGTAAGTTCCGAAAAAACCGTCAGTGTGAAAGTACGTTTAGGCTGGGATGATAAACAAAAAGCACTGGAAATTGCGGATGCTGTACAGCAGGGCGGTGCTGATGAGATTGCGATTCACGGTAGAACCAAAATGGATGGTTATCGGGCTGATAAAATTGATTGGCAGAAAATTGGCGAAGTGCGACAAAAATTATCGATTCCGGTCATTGCCAATGGTGAAATTTTTAATGCGCAGCAGGCGCAGGAATGCCTTGCCGTTACCGGTTGTGAGGATTTAATGGTGGCTCGGGGCGCATTGCAAATTCCTAATTTGAGCTATGTGATTAAAGACAATAGCGAGGTAATGTCGTGGCGGAACACTTTGATGTTATTGCAATATTACAGCCGTGTTGATAACCAATGGGATAGCGGCTGGTATCATTTGGCTCGCATTAAGCAGTGGCTTAGATTTTTATCGAATCATTTTATTGAAGCGGAACAGCTATTTGCAAAATTGAAATATTGTCAAAACAATGTGGAATTGCAAACTTTATTGGATAAGGAATGTGATGAAATATAACTGGATTCTTTTTGATGCGGATGAAACCTTATTCTCTTTTGACTCTTTTTCAGGGTTGAAACGACTTTTCACTCACTATGATGTTGATTTTACACAAGAAGATTTTATTGAATATCAACAACTTAATAAACCTCTTTGGGTAGCTTATCAAGATGGAAAAATAGATGCGAAAACCTTACAGGAGCAACGTTTCAGTGAGTGGGGTAAACGCTTGTCGGTGAAACCGGCGGAATTAAATCACGGCTTTTTAGTGACAATGGCGGAAGTTTGTCGTCCGCTGGAAGGCGTGGTGGAGTTATTACAGCAGTTACAACATCGTGCTAAATTAGCCATTATTACCAACGGCTTTACCGCAATGCAGCAATTACGTTTGCAGAAAACGGGGTTAAGCGATTATTTTGAATTTGTGGTGGTTTCTGAAGAGATCGGCGTTTCTAAGCCACATCCTGATTTTTTCCAGCACGCTTTGCAGTTGGCAAAACCTCGACATAGTGAGGAGGTGTTAGTTGTGGGCGATACATTGGAATCGGATATTCTTGGCGGTAATAATGCTGGCTTGGATACCTGTTGGTTGCATTATGGTAGAGATAACCAAACTGCGATATCGCCGACTTATCAAATAGAAACGATTGCCGAATTATTACCGTTAGTGGAGAAAAAATCGTAAACTTTTCTTTACGCTGTCTTTATTTCTATACGAACTATCGGGTATTATAGCCGTCAGTATACGAATATGAGGAGATAAAAGATGCGTTTTGCGATAACCTGCATTGATAGAATTGGGGTGGCGAAAGAAGTTCTGGATTTATTGGCTAAAGAGCAAATTAATTTAGAAGGCATTGAGTTAAAAAAGATTGATCAGAACGGAATTATTTATCTGAAATTTGAAAAAATTGCCAATTTTCAAATTGATTATCTTAGCGATAAATTACGCCGAATTGATGGGGTAAAGGCAGTAACAAAATTGGATTATTTGCCTTACGAGCGTAAAACTATAGAACTCAATGCATTGTTTGAAGCTCTGCCTCACCCGATCTTATCCATTGATTTTTCAGGGAAAATTGAGTTTGCCAATCAGCACGCCACCCAATTATTGTTACCCTATCTACAAGAAAAAAAGCCGAAGATTAGCTCATTACAAGATCAATTTCTGCTTGATGCAATTCCGGCATTACAACAATCAAGTTGGTATCAAACATTTTTAAAACAGTCAAAACAACATTCCACACCGTTAGCGATTTCTCATCATATTCAGCTGGATGACCAACATTGGCGTTTTGATTTATTGCCGTTAACCTTGGCAGAAAATGAACAACAATTTATCGGCAGTGTGGTGACGTTACAATCTTTTGATATGTTGCGTATTGATGCCCAGCAATTCAATATTTATCACAGCAATACGTTTGATGAAGTGGTGGCTAAAAGCAAAAGAATGGCGGAAATGGTTGCAATGGCAAAAAAATTTGCCTTTTCTGATGCGCCATTATTGATTCAAGGTGAAACCGGAACAGGCAAGGAATTTATTGCAAAGGCGTGCCATCAGTTGGGGAATCGGCGAGATCAACAGTTTATTGCGGTAAATTGCGCCGGCTTGCCGCCGGAGGATACTGAAGCGGAAATGTTCGGTTATAACGCTAATGGGCATAAAACCATTGGCTTTTTTGAGTATGCGAATCACGGTACGGTGTTATTGGATAATATTGCCGAACTCTCTTTGCCGATGCAGGCTAAATTGTTGCGCTTTTTGAATGATGGTTCTTTTCGCCGAGTGGGTGAGGAGCAGGAACATTATGTTAATGTGCGTGTTATTTGTACTACACAAGAACCTTTATCCGCTTATGTTGAGCAAGGAAAATTACGGGAAGATCTTTATCACCGTTTAAATGTACTGACGTTAAATATTCCGCCGCTACGAGAGCGGCAAGAGGATATTCCTCTTTTGGTTCAGCAATTTGTGAAACAGATTTCCGCCCGTTTAGGCATTCCTCAACCATATTATGATAATGATTTTATTACATTTTTACAGAAACACGTTTGGTCAGGGAATGTGCGTGAATTGTATAATGCCTTATATCGTGCCTGTTCATTGGCGGAGAATGGAAAATTGACGATTAGCGGATTGCATTTGCAACAGCAATGGTGTTCTCAATTTAATCTTGAACAGTTGCAGGGAGCAACTTTGGAAGAGATGCTGGGACATTTTGAAGCGGCGATTTTGCAAAAATTTTATGCCGAATATCCAAGTACCAGAAAATTGGCGCAACATTTAGGTATCTCACATACTGCGGTTGCGAATAAATTAAGACAGTATGGGATTACAAAATAAATCTTTATATATTAAATAGTTACATCCAATTTTTTTAAATTTATAACAGTATGACGACAAAATGTGCTACAATTGCCGGTCAAATTTTTACATTATTATCCGGGTAACTGGCTTATACCCACTTTTTAGCGGAGGAATAAATGACGATAGCAGCCAATAGACGTTCGATTATGACACTTTTTGCCGACAAAAACGATATTTACTGTCACCAAGTGAAAATTGTGTTGGCTGAAAAAGGCGTCGCCTATGAAACTGAAAATATCGAGCCGGGAGAAATTTCAGAAGATTTATTGGAACTTAATCCAACCGGAAGTTTACCGACCTTAGTGGATAGAGATTTAGTTTTATTTAATTCTAGAATTATTATGGAATATCTGGATGAACGTTTCCCGCATCCGCCTTTGATGCCGGTATATCCGGTTGCAAGAGCCGAGTGTCGTTTGCTAATGCAGCGTATTGAAAATGACTGGTATCCTGTTTTTGCGAAGGCGGTGGATGAAAACAATCCGGACTCAATCGCTGCTCGCAAGCAGCTACGAGAAGAATTATTAGCGGTTGCGCCGATTTTTACTCAATATGAATATTTTATGAGCAATGAATTCAGTTTGGTGGATTGCTATTTAGCACCGTTATTATGGCGCATTCAGTTATTGGGCATTGAGTTCAGTGGTGCCGGCAGCAAAGCTATTAAAAATTATATGAATAAAGTGTTCTCACGTGATAGCTTTGCTAAATCATTGGGCAACAGCAGCGCGTTAAATATTATGGATGACAAATAAGGATAAATAATGACAGTATTAGCACCGAAACGTCCTTATTTACTTAGAGCCTATTTTGATTGGCTAGTTGATAATGATCTTACGCCTTATCTAGTGGTGAATGCGGATTATCCGCACGTTGATGTGCCGGTTGAATATGTGAGAGATGGGCAGATTGTGCTGAATTTATCGCCAAATGCGGTAGGTAATCTTTCACTTGGTAATGAGGAAATTCGTTTTAGTGCCAGATTTAATGGCGTTATCCGGCATATTGTGATTCCATTGGGGGCAGCGTTAGCGATTTATGCGCGTGAAAATGGCGACGGTGTGATGTTTGAAGATGAAGAAGCGTATGAAATCGCTGAAATCAATGATGATCAGCCGATTGGTTTTGCCGATATTGTAGACACGCCGCCTGACGAAAATAAAGAGAAGTCTAAAGAACAAAGCCAAGCGCAGAAAAAAACTTCTCATCTTAGAATTCTAGATTAATCCTCCATTGTGCCGCACCTGATGCGGCACTTTTTTTATTTTAATTTTCTTTTTTCGATCCTGATCGCAAAAACAAGCACTATTTTTCTTATTGTTATTAGAAATGATTAATCTCATTCAAAAAAGTGTTTTGGATTTTTGTAATGTCTAAATATCAACCGGGATTTACTTTGATTGAATTGTTAGTCGTGATCTTTATTCTTTCTTTGTCGTTGTTATGGGTTGCACCTGATTGGCGTAATATTCAGCAACAATTTTTGCTTTATGTTGAGCAGAATCGATTGCAGCACTATTTAGCTTTAGTACAACAACGTATCAACCATTCTTTAGAGAGCTGGCAGTTAATTGCCAATAGATCAGTGAATAATTGGTGTTTAATCGCACAACCAAAAAGTGCGGCAAGGTGTAATTGTCTGTATTTACAAGGCTGCGAGAAACACCAAGAAAGAATGGTCTATATGCCGCATTCACCGGAAAACATTACTTTTATCGCGAAAGATTATTATCCAAAGGAGTTGACGACCTTTAAACCGGAACGTAACACAATGAAAAATAAGTGTTTTCTATTGCAAGCAGGTCAGCAAAGAGCATTTTTCAAATATAGCGGACTCGGTGAGGTAAGAATCAACGAAAACATATCAGAAAGTGCCTGTTTGAAATATGAAGATGAAAATTAAGCATAGGACTTATTTTGTCGGGGCAACGTTGCCCGAAATGTTAATTGTATTGATGATCTCGATGTTAATTGTATCCATATTGGTTTCATTGTTGATGATGGTTTATCAATATCGCCAGCAACAACAACAGCAGTTACAGTTGCAAAATCAAGTACATAAAGCGTTACAGCTGATGAGTAAAGATTTGCGCCGTGCCGGCTATCACGCAGCAAAACGGGAAAATAATTTGGCATTGTTTCAGATAGGGGGTAAGAGTATTCAGTTAAATCAGGAAAAATCCGGTTATTTTCAATGTGTTATGTTTTTTTATGATCTGAATATGGATGGTTGTATCGGGAGTCAGCGGCGCAATCAAGCCTGTATTGAAAATGAACGCAACAGCAGTTCCAGATTGGACGAAGAGCTGTTCGGTTATCGTTACGGTAATAACAATATTGAAATGTTGTTTATGGATAAAAACAGTTTTGTTGAACAATGCAGAGCTGATGAGTGTCAACGACATCTCAATAATTCGAATTGTACTGCTAAACGTTGGTATAAATTGCTGCCGGAAAGTTATGTAGTGGAAACGTTGAAATTTAATTGGTTAGCAGAGAAAAAAGGGATTCAGATAACGTTAAAAGTGCATCTAAATGAGCAAAAACAGATCGCTTATCAAGCCACCGCATTAGTGCCATTACTCAATGAGGTACAAAATGCAGCATTACCATAATGGTTATCTCAATTTATTAACCTTGTTGTTTATTAACGCTCTTGTGCTGTTACTGCTGTTGGTGACGGAGGATGATTTATCGCTTTATCGTCAAAATCTATCAGTAAGACAAGATTATGCCTTGCAGCAAGCACAGCTATATCAACAATATCAACAACAATATGCTGCATTTTGTCAATCTAATCATACAGATAGATTAAATTATACTGAACGTTTAAGCGCAGAAGAATACTCTTATGGTAACGGCATAAGTCATTTTATTGATTGTGAACGGCAACAGATTTTTGTGCAGGAACTGAAAAAAAGCTTAAATTCGCCGTTAAAAGAATACTTTAATATCAATTATCCGCTGTCTACACCATCGATAGAAACCTCTTCAGCGACTGAACCGCAAATATGGAAAGTAGAACAGAATGAAATTACGTTAGATCAGGATTTTTATGGCGTGATTGTTGCGCTCAATGACTTAAAAATTTCAGGGCAAGGTACGATTTTTGGTGCAATTATTTATGAACGAGGATTGCGTTATAGCGAAAATATCAAAATAGTCTTTGATGCAGAGATTATTCAGAATTTATCAAAACGATATTCAAGTTGGAAAATGAGGGGCGGTTGGCGTGATTTTGGCGCAACATAATCTGAAAGGCAGTGCGATTATCAATGTCTTGGTAACGCTGATGTTTTTGTCACTGTTATTACTGTCGACACAGCATTGGATTAAGCGGCAACAGCAGCAAACAGCAATTTTGTGGCAGGCGACACAAGCTTTGCAAATTGCTGAAAATCAATGGAATTTAAGAGTCATCGGTGAAAATTGTGAAAAAAATATACAACAAAACGGCATTGTTTTTAATATCCAATGCAGCGGCAATCAGGTAGTGGTGCATTATCCGCTCGGAAAAATTGTGTTGTAACATTGTTAATAATCGAGTGAAACTCTGTATAATATCGGCTCATTTTTATGGGAGGATTTATGGCAGACACTTTTAAAGAAATTGATGCACAAACCGCGTGGCAGCTGGTTCACGAGCGACAGGCATTTCTGGTCGATGTGCGTGATATACAGCGATTTGCTTATAGCCATCCGCAAGCTGCATTTCACTTAACCAATCAAAGTTATGGTGAATTTTGCCAACGTTGTGATTTTGAAGATCCGATCGTCGTCATTTGCTATCACGGCAACAGCAGCCGTAATGTGGCACAATTTTTAGTCGAGCAAGGTTTTGATGAGGTTTACAGTGTTCGCGGCGGCTTCGATGCTTGGTGCAAAGCGGAGTTACCAATAGAGTCGGGCTTGTGAGTCTAAAGATCATATTTAAAAGTATGTGAAATTGAACATAATAATGAACAACTTGATTCTGAAAGAAGTTAATTTTGATTGATTGATTGATTGATTGATTGATTGATTGATTGATATTGTACTATTTAGAGGGGATTATCCCCTTGTTTTTTTATAATCATTGGTAGGTGAATTTATGAAAATTGCACTCATTGTAGGAAGTTTAAGCAAGCGATCATTAAATCGTCATATTGCAAATCAAATTCTGAAATTTGCACCAGAGAATGTTGAAATTGAAGAGATTGATATTAGTAATTTGCCCTTGTATAGTCAGGATTTGGATGAAATAGACATTCCATCCTATAATCGTATCAGAGAACAGATAAAGTGTGCCGATGCTATTCTAATTTCGTCTCCAGAACATAATCGAACCATTCCTGCCGCATTAAAAAATGTGATTGATATTGCCACTCGACCTTACGGACAAAATGTTTGGTTAAATAAGAAAGTCGCGATTGTTACCGCTTCTCCGGGTGTCTACGGCGGCATTAATGCCGGATTGGATTTAAGAAAAGTGTTAACCTTTGTTGGAGCTGAGGTATTATCTCAACCCGAAGTTTATTTGAGTAAAGCGAGTTTCGATCTGGATGAGCGCACAACCAACTTCTTAAAACAGTTTGCACAACGTTTCTTTCAATGGGTAGAAAATAAATGAGTGTTGATAAATTTTTAGCGAAAATCAAAGATGTGGGCGGCATTCCTGTCGCCCGTCTTTTGCCTCAAAATAAGCATAGAACCGTAGGAGCGTGGTGTTTTCTGGATCACGCCGGTCCGGCAACATTTAGCCAAGAAAATAAAGGAATGCAAGTCGGTTTGCATCCGCATACCAATTTACAAACTTTCACGTGGATGTTGGAGGGGGAAGTTTGGCATCAGGATAGCCTAGGTAATCGTCAATTAATTCGTCCGAAACAGGTCAATTTGATGACTGCCGGCACCGGTAACCAGCGTGGCATCAGTCATACCGAACAGACACCAGCCGGTGTCAAAAATCTGCACGCGGTACAGTTATGGATTGCTTTGCCGATGAATCAAGAGATCGAGCCTAATTTTGAGCATTATCCGCAGTTGCCGGAATGGTCGGATCAGGGCATTGATTACATTTTGACAACCGGTAGTTATCAAGGTCGTCAAGCACCGACCAGTCAATTTAGTCCGTTAGTGGGCGTAGATATGCGTTTTCAACAGGCGCAAGCCTTTGAAATTGAGTGTCAGGATAAATTTGAATATGCGATTTTGGTGATAAACGGCACGATTAAAATTAACGGTGAACGCTATGCCAAAGATGAAATTGCGATTTTATCCGATTGTGCAGCGGCGCAAGAAGAATTAACACTGTGGGCGGAACAGGGAACGCATATTATGTTGTTGGGCGGTGAGCCGTTGCCGCACCCGACCGTGATTTGGTGGAATTTTGTTGCCGACAAGGTAGAAGATTTGGAACAAGCGGTTAATGATTGGAATAATCAGCATCCACGATTTGGTACGATTGATTTGCGAGGAACGGAACTATCTCGTTTGACTGCACCGGCAATTCCGGCAAGATTAAAAAGATAATTCAGTGTGATATTTAACTGTTTTATGACACAGATGAATTGAAATGCATAAGGGTACAGATCAGCGAAAAGTACCCTTATATTTTATTGATAATTAAAAATGATCCCCAAAGCGGCGAGGAATTTTTGTTCTTGTTGAAGATCGCTATTTAGCAGTGGATTATGCTCAAGATAATGCTTAGGAAAAGTTAATTGCCACTGTTGAGCGTTTTTGTTTTGCAAGCCGATTTCCGCCGGTTCCGTTGCTTGGCGTGCTTTATTAAAAATAACGGCCAAACGTAACAGTAAAATCAGCGGTAGCACATCGTCATTGTTGTAACGATAACAGTCAGGAACATCTGCAATGCGGAAAGTGCCGGTATGAAAACGCGCCAAAATCGCCAACAAACGTTGTTGTTCATTATCAAAACCGGGCAATTCGGTGTTTTGTAAAATATAGGCTGAATGCTTTTGCACGTAACGATGATTTATGACGATCCCCACTTCGTGAGTTAATGCGCCATAGTATAAAATTTGTTGCATTTCATCGCTGTATTGTGGTTCTTTCCATAATTTAAACTGTTTTGCCAACATTTGTGCAGTTTTTGAAACCCGCTGTGCCTGTTGCCGATCCAGATTAAATTGTTGGTTGAGGCTGTTTACCGTACGTTCGCGGATATTACTGACACGGAATTTATCTTCAAAATTGTACATCACGCCTTCACGCACTGCGCCATCGGAATAACGCATACTTTTAATTTGAAACGTTTCAAATAGGGCGACTAAAATTGCCAACCCCGGCACAAAAACATCAATGCGATTGTGGTGTAATCCTGGCAAATGCAGTTGTGTAAAATGAGTAACTTTAAGGGTGCGATCAATCAGATCGTTAAGACGTTCAAGCGTAATCAGCCCATCTTTAAAATGCAGCGCCAACAGCACTTCACTGACGGTTTTTATTGTGCCGGATGAACCGAGAGCTGAGTCCCAACCGAGTTGGCGATATTCCCAAGCGAGATCCTCAATTTTTTCTAACGCGCACTGTTTTGCCTGTTGAAAACGCTGTTTGCTGATAACACCGTCTTTAAAAAAACGTTTAGCAAAGCTGACGCAACCCATATGACGACTTTCGGCAATCAATGGAGTGAAATCATCACCAATCACCATTTCTGTCGAACCGCCACCAATATCAATCACCAGTTTTCGCCCTTTTTCAGGTTGTGTATGTGACACGCCGGCATAAATTAATTTCGCCTCTTGTTGACCGGAAATAATATTGATTTTATAAGGGAAAACCCGAGCCGCCTGTTGCAGGAACTGATTACTGTTTAATGCTCGACGTAAAGTATAGGTGCCGATAACTTGCACATTTTCCGCCGGAAATCCTTGTAAACGTTCAGAGAAAAGTGCTAAACAAGCAATGCCACGATCCATTGCCTGTTGACTGAGAATTTGATTTTGATCGAGCCCTTCGGCTAATTGCACTTTCTGCTTAAGGCGAGAAAGTATCTGGATGGAACCATTCACAATACGGGCAACAATCATATGGAAACTGTTTGATCCAAGATCGACGACAGCAATTTCTTTCATAGTAACTATCCTTTAACGTTCAAATTGATATAAGAGATCAACAGCTTGAGATGTCCCTGATACGGATTGTAAATATAATTTCGGTAATAAG
This sequence comes from Gallibacterium genomosp. 2, assembly GCF_000771895.1. Taxonomy (NCBI): domain Bacteria; kingdom Pseudomonadati; phylum Pseudomonadota; class Gammaproteobacteria; order Pasteurellales; family Pasteurellaceae; genus Gallibacterium; species Gallibacterium genomosp. 2. The sequence continues at coordinate 106,515 of NZ_JPXY01000007.1, read as the reverse complement.
CGATAGCGAAGTGTTAATTCAGCTAATGGTTCAAATAATCCTACCCCATATTTTACCTGCAAACGCGGTGTCAAATAACCACTAACTACAACTTGTGATTGATCTCCTAGACCTTGTGTTTCCAAGTTTAAATTACGGATACCGAATGTTTCTCCAATTTGCCCGACCGCTTTACCTGTTTTCGAGAGGCTCATACTGATGAGTGCCGCACCGAGCGAAGCACCTGAGTTGCCGCCGTCAGAAGAGAGCGATCTACCTGTGAGTAAATAGGAAAGCGCATTATCTTGTGACATTGAGGGTTCGGAGAACACTTGAATGGTAGGCGATTCTGCTAAACCAGTAACACGAATGCCTGCAGTAATATTACTATTTTCCATTGCGGTTGGGTTACGAATTGCCTCAATATTTAAAGTTGGTTGTGATGGTAATCCAGAGAAGATAATTTCACCTTTACGCACGAGCAAATCTTGTCCATAAGAAGCAAAACGCCCGTTCAGTAATTTAATTTGACCATAAAGACCGAGTTGGTTATCTTGTTGACGTAAATTCAGTACACCATCTAAACGGCTTTTTAAGCCATAAGCTTTTATTAAAACGCGTTCTCCTAAACTGATATTAATATTAGTGGATAAAAATGCATTCGTTTTTTGGCTGAAACGATTTAAACGCTGATCCGCAGAAAGTTTAGGTTTCTGTTCTAAAATCACTTCATCGTTGCTAACTGTAATCGCACTTTCCGGTAATTGTTCAATGTCAATATTAGCTCGAGGTATATCGATTTTGCCTTCAATATTCAAGTGTTGTGGTTGCGCGTGCAGATGAATATCGGGAACTACGGTCAATTTTGCAATTTCCGGAATAGTGAGCGACAGACCGTCTGATTTCGCACTTAAATTAGCCTGCCAGTGATCCAACATTTGCCAACTGCTATCGCCTTTTAAGTGCAATGTACCCTCTTGAGTGATGATTTCACCCTTCATTGTTGAATGGCTACCGTTAAAATTCAGATTGGCAAAACCATCCTTGATATTAAACGGTAATGCAGGCATAGAACTTGTTAATTGCGTTAATGCCAGTCTGCCGTGTAATTGTGGTGAGGAAGCCGTTCCTGCCAGACTCAAATCCGCATTAATTCTGCCGTCAAGCTGATCGCCGGAATTTAACAACTGCTTAATCAGTGCTAATTGTAAGGCTTTGAATTGCACCTTCCCGCCCAATTTTTTGCTGTCCAACAGATCGGTTAAGGTGAGTTCGGTGCTGATTTCGCCGTTATTACGAATTTTTATATCGCTGTTCAGTTTCAAATTGTTATCTTTGATCGTGCTTTTCAGCAATATTCTGTCCAAATTCAATGCAAAACGGCGATAATCCAGTTTTTGCACTAATGACAAGCTATTACTGTCTAAATTCAGTTTGGCATCAAATGGTTTATCCTGATACCAATTTACCTCACCATCAAGATTGAAACGAGAATTCAGCTGCGTATTGTCGCCAAGAAATGGTTTTAGGAAGCGTAAATCCGCCTGTTGCAATTTAAACGGAATATGACCGCTCACTCCGGCGGTAAAGGTTTGCGGAAAACAGAGCGGTAAACTGCTGTTATTCCAGCAATGTGCGGAAATGGTTGCCTGCTGTTTTTGATTGAGGTAATCGACATTAATGGTTTTATCGGCATTGAATTGTCCGATGAGCGTGTCGATTTTGCCGTTTTTAAGATTGACTTGCCAGCGTTCGGCATTGCGATCAAAACTACCTTGTAAATCAACATTTAACGCTGCCGGTTTGCCTTGAGAACGCAAATTGAGCTGATGATTTTTTTCATCACCTTTAGCATTGAGTTGTAATTGCGTCAGTTGCACGGCATCTCCCAACTTAAATTGCGCCAGTTTTAACGCAAGATTGCCGCGAATATTTTGTTGATCGCTTTGGATTTTACCTTTGATATCAGCATTTTGTAGTAAAAGCGTATCAAATTTGAGCTTCGCAATATCAAGGTTGAGATCCAGTTCCGGCTGCTGAATATCACCGCTGATCCGGATCTCACCTTGTGCGGCAAGATCTAAACCTCGATAAAGTCCGCTAAAATCAGGTGCATTAAGCGTTAAATCAAATTGTGAATCTTGCGACAATTTGCCTTTTAAAAGGAGATGATTTTGCCCATAATCGAATTGAAATCCTTTACTAAGAAGCGGAATTTGATTGCTGAGGGCAAGATCGCCTTGAATGTTAATTGGGCGATTATTGGCACTGCCGGTGAGATTGATAACCGGAATATCCACTTGCCAGCCTTGAGCATCGACTTTGCCGGAAGAAGCCAACTCGCCGGAGAGGGTTGCCAACCAATCTACACTGTGAAAATAGCGGTAAACATTAAGGTTTTTTAATTGTAGCCGGCTATCCCAAATGACCTCATTTTGCCAAGAGGTGTAACCTTGCAAATCAACACTGCCGCCTAAACCGGACAGATGGGCTGATTGGATACGAAAATCACCAATCGATCCCTCACCGTTCAATTCCAGATCAACCGTCGGGGAATGCATTCCCTCAACGTTGCCTTGTAGAGTCGCCTGATAGTGCAACAGATCACCGACAACATTCAATTTCGTTTTCACTAAACGGATCTGATCCGTTGCCGGATTTTCGCTTTTACTTAAGAACAGCGGATATTTTGCCTGTTGAATCGCCAAATCCAAGCTAAACGGTGTTTTTGCTGCGGTTAATTCAAGCTGTGATGATAGCGAGGCATCCGCCACACCGCTAATAGTGGCGTTAATGTTGGTTTTAGCGTACAGTTCACCGTCGGCCGTGACGGTTAAATGGCTGTTTGGAAATGTGTGTTGTTCACCTTTTTCATCGCGGATTTTTTGTTGATGAAATTCTCCTTTCAGCGTGAATTGAAGTGGATAATTATCGCGCCATTGTAGCTGCCCCTGACCATCAAGATCGGCAATAGTGCTGCGTAAATAGAGTTTAGCTAAATTGAATTGTTGATCATCGCTGTTTGCCTTCAATATCAATTCACTGAGTTTCTGCTCCAATAACTGTTTTCCTTTGGCATTTTGTTGGCGATAAAGCCAATTTTTGGCGGAAATGGTATCGATTTCAACACTAAAAGGCAGTTTTAGTGTTTGCTTTTTATCCAATAATGGCTGATTTAAAGCCTGTTTTAACGTTTGCCAATCCATTGGTTTTTCAACTTCTTTTTCTTGCGTTGGCTTATTTGTAACATCAAGTTGTTCCAATTTTTGCAAAAGCTGATTTTCCACAGTTTCGATAACGTTTAAACCATTGATTTGTGTCGGTAACAGATGAAAATGGTTACTGCGGTTTGCTTGCAAGCCGGTAGAAAAATGATCGAGTGTGATCAAGCGATTGTCGATTTTAAGTGCAAGTTGATTGATCTCAATTTGTGGCAGATTTAAGCCAATCGGCATTGCAAAACCACTATTGGATTGATTGTCATCCGGTTCGCTCGGCGGTAGCGATGTCGTATCAATCGTAATTTGCGGCTGTTGCAGGCTGAACTGATTGATGCAAACTGTCAGTCGCCATAAACATTGTGCTGTCAGCTGTAACTGCGTTTTTGGCAGGGTAATCGCAATGCCGTCAGCGTGATAAGTAAGGTTGGATAATGTTAATCCTTGCTGTAAATTCCCTTTTACTTCCGCAATTTGTAGCGGTTCCATTTGCTGATCGAGCAGTGCGAGCAGTTTGTGCTGCAAGGTTTCACTGTTTAGCAACGAGATAATCGTGGTAAACAGTAAAATCACAATCACACACAGGCTGATTGCAGACCATTTAATCAATTTAACGAACGGTTTTTTCTTTATCGCAGTTGAAGCAGTTTGTTCGTTATTGTTAGCTTCTGTTTCGGAATGTTTCGAATTATCTGTCACAACTCTGCTCCTATGCCAATATAAAATTGGATATTTTTACTGTCGTCTTTATCATTAATCGGGGTCGCAATATCAAATTTGACTGCACCGATAGGCGAGTTCCAGCGCACACCGATGCCGGCACCTTTGCGTAAGTCATTGAAAGCAAAACGATCAGAAGCAAAACCGGTGTCATAAAAAATAGCCCCCCACCATTTTGGTTTAACCTGATACTGATATTCGATGCTGGCGGTAAAAAGTCGATTTGCCCCCGTTAATTCACCATTTTTGTCTTTCGGTGAGATTTTATGGTAACCATAACCACGGATACTTCTATCGCCACCGGCAAAGAAACGCAGTGCCGGCGGAATTTTGTCGAATTGATTGGTTGAAAGATAGCCAATTTCTGCGCGTGTTAAAAATCGATGATTTTCGGCATAAGTTCGAATCCAAGAGGTGGAGGCAATAGCTGAATAAAAATCGACATCGGAACCGACAGCTTTATTTCCCCAGTTAAGCGTGATTTTCTGTGAATCGCCCCAATAAGGGAACAATCCACCACGAACACGAGTACGGTTAAAGCCGGCAGTTGGATAAATTAATAAAGTGCGATTGGAAACATTTGCTTGGGTAAAGTTATCATAACGTGCTCTTACACCAAACGAGTTTTGCCAACCGGTTTCTCGGTTCCAATAACGCAGAATAGCTAGGGTTAAGCCGGAGGTGTCAGTGTCGTTTTTCTTTTCCTCTTCATAACCGGTTGAAATTTCATAATAATAGTTAAGCGGTTGTTTTAGCAGAGGAATTTTATAAGTTGCCTCAATTGTTTTTTTCGGGTCGGAGATATAAAAATTGGAAGAAAAACTTTGCCCCCGACTGTTAATCCACGGTTTATTCCAGCCGAATTGTAAACGCGGCCCCACATCTGTGCCGTAACCGATCCCGATCTCATAACTATTTTTTAGACGAGGCTGAACTAAAACATCAAGATCGACTTTTTTGCTCTGTTTATCAATGTTAGGTTGAACCAAAACGGATTTAAACCAGTTGCTGGCGGAGAGATCGGTGCTTAATTCAGAAAGATCATTGATTAAATAAGGATCGCCGCTTTGGATGGCAAGAATATTACGCAGATAATCTTCTCGAATTTGTGAGCCTTGGAAACGAATGTTACCGTAGCGATAACGTTTACCGCTGTCGAAAGCCAGCTGCCAATAAGCTTCGTGAGCAGAAGGTAGAATGGCTAAACGATGCGTTAAAAATTGATAATCAAAAAAGCCTTTTGCAAGCGCCACTTTTTCTAATTCCGCTTTGTAATCATCATAAACACCTTGATTGAGGACAGTGCCTAATTTAGGCACTTGTTTTTGTAACGCAAGGAAATTCTCATCCTTTTCTGCATCACCCAATAGTTGCACTTGAATTTCAGCAATTTTAACCGGTTCATCTAATGCAACGCTGGCAATCAGAAGATCCTGTTTCGCATTAGGTTGAGGCACAAATTGATAATCAATTTTGCTGTTAAAATAACCAACAGCACGTAGTGCCTCATCAATCGTTTTACTTGCCAAATAATAATAACGATCTGAATTTTCCACCGGGATAGTTTTTAGTGAAGAGAGATGTACCATCACATTATTATAGGCGGTTTTATTTTTGATACCTTCCACTTTTAAGGTTATCGGCTTATCGGCAAAAGCAGATAGGGCGGCAAATAAAATTGTAAGAGAGAAAGATATTTTTTGCCATTTCATCATTACCGAACCTCTGGATTATTGTTCACTATCGAAATTAATTTCTTACTATTAGTATCATTAAATGAAAATTTAAAAATAGCGTAAACGGTAACAATATATGACTGAATTTTCAAGAATTAAACCTAATTTTACTGCGGAATTCCTCGTAAATTTTCTTGAAAATAGAATGGTGGCTTTGATGTTGGTGCAGGAATATCACTAAACCAGAAATTAAATGGCTGTAGTAATTGGGGAGATTGTTGCCAAAGTTGGCTGATCTTGATTAATTCAATGTCTGCTGGAAGATGGGATAACTGTTGCTGTAACACGGCAATAGTATTTTTTCTAGGGTGTCCGATAACAATAGCGGTTTGATGTTTTCTTGCATATTGAATGGCTCGTTGGAATTGGCGCTGTATATTGTCATATTCATTATTATCATCAAGAAAAATATTACGCTCTAACGCACTAACACCATATTGTTTGGCAATTTTGACAGCAACACTATTACCTATGGTTTTACTGTCCAGAAATGATAATCCTCTTTGTGCTAATTGTTGCATTAAAATATGCATTAAACCGCTATCGGAAGTGGCGGCACTTCCCATATGATTATTCATTCCGATAGCATTGGGAATAATATTTTGTGCTAAATCAATACGATATGAAACTTGAGATGGTGTTAGCCCAAGCACTAAGCCATTGGCTTCTAGTTTTATATTGCTTTTAGCTTGCATTGGCATATGTATTAAAGTATCACGACCTTGCTGATGAGCCTGTTTTGCACGTTGTTGTGCATAAGGTGCGGAAGGGATAATAGCAACATTGACGGCTAAAGGTAGTGCAAAAATAGCATTGTCCTCGTGCTGACGATAACCAATATCATCGATCACAATAGCTAATTGAGCAGCATTAGGTGACAAACTGAACAGCATTAATAACGCAAGAAGACATTTTATGCAATATTTCACTGTTAACTCCGCTATTACTTTAACCAATGTGATGGATTTACTGGTTCACCCTGACGGCGAATTTCAAAGTAGAGTGCTGCACGACCGTCTTCATTTTGCCCAACTTGAGCAATAGTTTCACCGGCACTGACCACATCGCCATTTTGGACTTGCAATGTACTGTTATAACCGTAGATGCTCATATCACCTCGACCGTGATCAATCACAATGACCAAACCATAACCTTGAAGACGATTAGCTAAAATCACTTTGCCCGGAGCAATGGCTCTCACATTTGCACCACGATTGGCTTGAATAACAATGCCTTTCCAGCGGATTTCTCCCATTTGAATTGAGCCGTAGCGGTTACTTACTCGTCCGGAAACCGGCATTATATATTGACGGCGTGCCGCTCCGAGACCATTTCCTCTCCCAACCAACTGTTGCTCTTTTTCTGTCGGTTTATAAGTTTGATGTTCCTGTTCCGCTTTTTTCTGTTTTTTCTGTAAAGAGACCAGTTCCTGTTGTTCTCGTTGTTTAGCAGCTCGTTCCGCCGCAGCGATTTCTTGGCGTAGTCGGTTTTCGTTCTCTTTTAATTGCGTTAATTTATTTTGATTGGCGGTTAGGCTGCGATTTAATTTGGCTAATGTGGATTGGTGTTCGTTCTTAACTTGCTGTAATGAACGCTGTTGCTGGCGTTGCTTGTTAATTTCCTGTTGTTGCTGTTGTTGCTGTTCTTTAACTAGCTGTTGTTGCTGCTTTAGCTGTTCTTGAGTCTGTTTAAGATCCTGAATCAATGCGATTTTTTGTTGATTAATGTATTTCACATAGGTATTCATTCGATCACTGTCGCGTGCTTCTTGAGAGAACATTTTCTCAATTTCGTGTTGTTGTAAATTTTTACGGTAAGCAGAATCAAGCAAATGTGCCAGCTGTTGCTTTTGTTCGCGTTCTTGTTGTTGTAATCGGCGAATTTGTTTTTGCCCGTTTTGAATATTGCGTTGAATTGTTTTTAGTTCATCTCTACTTTGTTGCAGTTGATCACTAATTTTTTCAATCTTTTGTTGTTGATATTTTAGTTGTGACTGTAACTGGCTTTTTTCTTGCTGTTGCTGAGCAATCTTTTGTTCTTGTTGTTTTATTTGTTGCTGAATTGATGCAAGATCATTTACTGCATAGCCGATATTGCTGTTCATTAGTAATAATGAACACAATATTAGGTGGCATAAAGACTGAACAGTAAAACGGGTATTGAACATAATTCAAACAATGATAATGATAAAAAACAGAATAATTTGGTGCTATTTTAGAATTTTTTTTGTTAAAGATCAGCAATTCTAATAAAAGCGAAGCCGTTCTATTTTAAAAGTAATCAAATTTTGTTATAAAGAGTGCAGTTTTTTGATCTAATTTTTAGGAGAATCATTATGCAATTAGTGTTTATTCGTCATGGTTTAAGTGAATGGAATGCATTGAATCTTTTCACCGGCTGGCGCGATGTTAATTTAAGTGAAAAAGGGGTTGAAGAAGCAAAAGCGGCAGGTCGTAAATTAAAAGAAGCTGGTTTTGAATTTGACATCGCATTTACTTCCGTATTAACTCGTGCGATTAAAACTTGTAACCTTGTTTTGGAAGAATCTAATCAGTTATGGGTTCCACAAATTAAAACTTGGCGTTTAAATGAACGTCACTATGGTGGTTTACAAGGCTTAAATAAGAAAGAAGCTGCGGAAGAGTTTGGTGATGAACAAGTTCACATTTGGCGTCGTTCTTATGATGTATTGCCGCCTGAATTAGCAAAAGATGATCCTAATTCAGCACATAATGACCGCCGTTATAAACATTTGCCGGCGGATGTAGTGCCTGATTGTGAAAATTTAAAAGTAACTTTAGATCGTGTGTTACCTTTCTGGGAAGATCAAATTGCACCAGCATTATTATCTGGTAAGAAAGTATTGGTTGCGGCTCACGGTAACTCACTTCGCGCTTTGGCGAAACACATAGAAGGTATTTCTGATGAAGGCATTATGGATTTAGAGATCCCAACTGGACAGCCTTTAGTTTATGAATTAAGCGATGATTTGAAAGTAATTAAAAAATATTATCTTTAATGCTTAATTAAAAGAAATAGGCACTTTTCTGCATAATGTAGAGAAGTGCTTTATTTTTGTTGAGATTTTTTCCGGAAAAATGATGTTTCGATTGTTTAATTCTATAGAGTAAGGTTATACTTATTCAACTTTTTAACCATTAATAAGATAAGAGATCAAAATAAATGGAAGAATTTATGCCGAAGGCAATAGCGTTTGCCTCTCAACATACGGTGATGGTTATTGCGTGGATTGTCGTATTTATCGGGACAATTTATGTTTTTGTAAAAAGTGCCGTTTCTGGTGCAAAAGAGATTGATCAAGCGACTTTGTCACAATTAGTTAATAAACAGAATGCCGTTATTATTGATTTACGTAGTATTGAAGAGTTTTTGCGTGGCCATATCGCAGGCAGTCAAAATGTGTTACCAAGCGATATTAAACAGCATAATCTTGGTAAATTGGAGCAGTACAAAGAGCAACCGGTCATTGTTGTTTGTGCTTCAGGAATGACTTCACGCGGTTCAGCAGAGCAGTTGTATAAACAAGGTTTTAAGCAGGTTTATTCATTAAAAGAGGGAATCCAAGGTTGGCGAGCAGCGAATTTACCTCTTGTTAAAAAAAGTTGATTAGATAAAAAAGGAAATTAGTGATGGCAGAAGAAAATAAAACAGCAGAACAAGGTTCAGAACAACAAGCACAACCAATGTTGCAGATTCAACGCATTTATGTAAAAGATGTCTCATTTGAAGCACCGAATTTACCTCATTTATTCCAACAGGAATGGAAACCGGTCTTAAAATTTGATTTGGATACAGAAACAAATGTATTAGCAGAAAATCTTTATGAAGTGGTACTTAATGTTTCTATTGAAACCAAACTGGAAGGTACTGATACTGTTGCCTTTATTTGTGAAGCAAAACAGGCAGGTATTTTCGCTATCAGCGGTTTAGAAGAGATGCAGTTAGCTCACGCATTAACTTCACAATGTCCGAATATGTTGTTTCCATATGTTCGAGAATTAGTTTCAAATTTAGTTAATCGAGGCACATTCCCTGCATTAAATTTGGCACCGGTTAATTTTGATGCTTTATTTGTTGAATATTTGCAACGTCAACAAGCAGCGCAGGCGGAGACTGCTCAAGAACAAAAAACGGAAACTGTAAATTAATTCCTGAAAAGCGTCTCTTCGGAGATGCTTTTTCACCTCTTTTCTAAAATCTTATTGAAATCCTCTCTCTTTCGTCTATCCTTTGTTTAACACTAATCAAATAAAAGCGATAGTTATGACAGAATTTTTACCCATTACCGTAATTGGTGCTGGTTCTTACGGAACAGCATTAGCGATAGCACTTTCGAGAAATGGCTTGCCAACAATATTATGGGGGCGAAATACGGTAGAAATGAGAAAATTGGCACAACAACGGCAAAATGAACGTTTTTTGCCCGGTGTTACTTTTCCGAAAGCATTACAAATTGAAACTGAATTGGATACAGCAGTTGCAAACAGCCGAGATATATTGATCGTTGTGCCGAGTCACGTTTTTGCCGATGTTTTAAAGCAGATTAAGCCCTTATTAAAACCGCAACATCGTATTATTTGGGCAAGTAAAGGTTTGGAACATAATAGCGGACGCTTGTTACATCAGGTAGCGAAAGATATTTTAGGAAATAATATGCCATTGGCTGTTTTATCAGGGCCGACATTTGCTAAAGAACTGGCTTCAGGCTTGCCGACTGCTATTGTGCTGTCTTCAACAGAAGAGGCTTTTGCCAAAGCGTTACAGGAACGTATTCATTGCAGTAAACATTTCCGCGTTTATCTGAATCCGGATATGATTGGTGTGCAGTTGGGTGGAGCGATTAAAAATGTGATCGCAATTGGTGCTGGTATTTCAGATGGTATCGGTTATGGAGCGAATGCAAGAACAGCATTGATCACGCGTGGTTTAGCAGAAATTTCACGTTTAGGATTGTCTTTAGGTGCAGAACCACACACATTTATGGGAATGGCCTGTTTAGGTGATTTAGTTTTAACGTGTACCGACAATCAATCTCGTAATCGCCGTTTTGGAATGATGTTAGGCAAAGGTTATTCTGTAGAACAAGCGATGCAGGAAATTGGGCAAGTTGTAGAAGGATATTTCAACACACAGGAGGCCTATCGATTAGCACAACAACAGCAGGTAGAAATGCCGATTGTTGAGCAAATTTATCAAATGCTATTCTGTGGGTTAACTGCAACTGAAGCAGCAGCAAATTTATTATCAAGAGAAAAGAAAAGTGAATAGGGGTATCTATGTCGGTACTATTACAACGGATTTGGCAAAGCATTCGAGATGAAGCAAAATTACTCGCAGAACAAGAACCTTCATTGGCAAGTTTTTTCCATTCAACAATTTTAACGCATCAACATTTGGGTACGGCGCTAAGTTATATTTTAGCGAATAAGTTATCTAGCTCGACAATGCCAGCGATCTCATTGCGTGAAATTATTGATGAAGTTTATCGGGAAAATCCAAAAATTATTGAAAGTTCTGCTCACGATATTGAAGCTGTACGAGTTCGCGATCCGGCAGTGGAACTTTATTCTACACCATTACTTTATTTAAAAGGATTTCACGCGTTGCAAAGTTATCGTATCACTCACCACTTATGGCAGAAACAACGGAAAGCATTAGCAATTTATCTACAAAATCAAATTTCTGTTGCGTTTGATGTTGATATTCATCCGGCAGCAAAAATTGGTCACGGTATTATGTTAGATCACGCCACAGGTATTGTTATTGGGGAAACATCTGTGATAGAGAATGATGTTTCTATTTTGCAAGATGTGACATTGGGCGGTACAGGAAAAGAAGTTGGTGATCGCCACCCTAAAGTGCGTAAAGGGGTGATGATTGGTGCTGGTGCAAAAATTTTAGGAAATATCGAAGTAGGTGAATATGCCAAAATTGGCGCCTGCTCGGTAGTGTTACATCCGGTTGTAGCTTATTCTACGGTAGCGGGCGTGCCTGCAAAACAGATAGGGCAAGATAAAAAAGCAAAACCGGCGTTAGAAATGAATCAATATTTTAATTGTGAATAAAAGCAATAAATAAAACAAAAAATTAAGGAGACATTAATGCAATATCAAGATCCTCATTATAGCGAGGAAGCTGAAAGATATGAAAATCCAATTCCAAGTCGTGAATTGATCCTTACGGTTATTCGAGATCATAATAAACCGATGAGTCGGGAATCTATTTTACAAGCGTTAGCAATTACCGATCCGGAGCAGCAGGAGGGAATGCGTCGCCGTTTACGAGCAATGGAAAATGATGGGCAGTTGGTTTTTACTAAGCGCAAATGTTATGCCTTGCCTGAACGATTGGATCTTTTGAAGGGAACGGTGATTGGTCATAAAGATGGTTATGGCTTTTTGCAGGTTGATGGCGTAAAGGATGATTGGTTTATCCCTAATAGCCAAATGCAAAAAGTGTTACACGATGATTATGTATTGGCACAGCCGAACGGCGTAGATCGTCGCGGACGCAAAGAGGTGCGAATTGTTCGGGTACTAGAACGTCGCAAGAAGCAGATTGTCGGTCGTTTTTTCTTAGAAGAGGGCATCGGTTATGTAGTGCCGGATGATAGCCGGATTAATCACGATATTTTAATTCCGAATGAATATCGTGTCGGAGCCAGAATGGGGCAAGTTGTGGTGGTGGAACTGAAACCTAAAGAAAAAGGGCTTTCCCGTTTAACCGGCAGAATTACCGAAGTGTTGGGCGACAATATGGCGAAAGGAATGGAAGTGGAAATTGCTATTCGCAATTACGATATTCCGCACGTTTGGCCGGAAGAGGTGGCACAGCAGATTCAAGGATTGAGTGAAATCGTTGATGACAAGGATAAACAAGGGCGTGTCGATTTGCGACAACTACCTTTGGTTACGATTGATGGTGAAGATGCCCGTGATTTTGATGATGCAGTATTTTGTCAAAAATGCGAGCACGGCGGTTGGAAATTATGGGTGGCGATTGCGGATGTTAGTTACTATGTGCGTCCAAAAAGTGCGCTAGATAAAGAAGCCTATCAAAGAGGAAATTCCGTCTATTTTCCAAGTCGGGTTGTGCCTATGTTACCGGAAGTGTTATCGAATGGCTTGTGTTCACTTAATCCACAGGTAGATCGCCTTTGTATGGTGTGTGAAATTCAACTGTCTGCAAAAGGCAGAATTGAACAGTACCAATTCTACGAAGCGGTAATGAATTCACACGCACGTTTAACATACAGCAAAGTATGGCGAATTTTGCAGGGAGATGAAGAGCTAAGTGAACGTTATCGAGATTTAGTGCCACATTTACAAGAATTGTATGCAATGTTTAAAGTGCTATTGAAAGCACGACATAAACGAGGTGCGATTGATTTTGAAACGATAGAAACTAAATTTATTTTTAATGATCAAGGCAGAATCGAACGAATTGAGCCAGTGCAACGCAATGATGCCCATAAAATTATTGAAGAGTGTATGATTTTGGCGAATATTTGTGCAGCACATTTTATGGAGCAACATCAAGAGCCAGCACTATTCCGCATTCACGCCTTGCCGAGCGAGGAAAAACTCACCTCTTTCCGTACTTTCTTAAGAGAATGCGGTTTAACTCTGGAAGGCGGATTAAAGCCGACACCGGCGGATTATGCCAAATTAATGTTAAAAGTGAATGAACGCCCTGATAAAGAATTAATTCAGACAATGTTATTGCGCTCATTAAGCCAAGCGATATACAGTGGTGATAATATTGGACACTTTGGTTTGGCTTTGACAGAATATGCGCATTTTACTTCACCGATTCGCCGTTATCCCGATTTATCTTTACACCGAGGCATCAAGTATTTATTGTCAAAACAGCACGGTTTAACCAAACGTACTACTAAGAGTGGTGGCTACCATTATAAATTGGATGAGATTGATCTGTTAGGTGATCACTGTTCAATGACAGAACGCCGTGCAGATGAAGCAACAAGAGATGTTGCGGATTGGCTTAAATGTGAATTTATGCAGGATCACGTTGGTGAAGTGTTTGAGGGAACTATTTCCAGTGTTACCGGATTCGGTTTTTTTGTCAGATTGAATGATCTTTTCATTGATGGTTTAGTCCATATTTCTACGCTAGATAACGATTATTATCGTTTTGATCCGAATGGTCAGCGCTTAATTGGTGAGAACAGTGGAATGCTGTATCGTATCGGTGATAAGGTTACGGTCAGAGTTGAAGCGGTGAGTTTGGAAGAAAAGACATTGGATTTTACGCTGATTTCAAGTGAACGTAAGCCACAACGATTAGGTAAAACAGAAAAAGATCGTATTAAAAAGAGTTTGCGTTATAGTGAAAGTTTGAAAAAACGTTTACTGAAACAAGCTAATACTGATGAGAAAAAACGTAAAGAGAAAAAGAAAAAAACTAAGCGGAACAAGAATAAAAAACGAAAATAATTAGAGAGTGTGTATGAGCGAACAAATTTACGGTATTCACGCAGTTTCGGCAGTGTTATCAACTACGCCGGAGCGTTTCATTGAAGTATTTGTGTTAAAAGGGCGTGAAGATAAACGTTTACAGCCTTTATTAAATGAATTACACCAATGGGGCATTTCAGTACAGTTTTTAACACGTCAAGCATTGGATAAAAAAGCGAATGGTGAAACACATCAGGGCATTATTGCCAAAGTACAACCACCAAAAGAGCAGACAGAAAATGATCTATATGCTTTGTTGCAACAGAAGAAACGTCCATTATTATTGGTGCTTGATGGGGTAACGGATCCACATAATTTAGGCGCTTGTTTGCGTACTGCCGATGCAGCTGGAGTGGATGCGGTTATTATACCGAGAGATAAATCCGCACAATTAACTTCTGTGGCAAGAAAAGTGGCGTGTGGTGCGGCTGAGGTAGTGCCATTAATTAGGGTAACAAATTTAGCTCGCACTTTAAAAACGCTACAACAAGATTATAATGTCTGGGTTGTGGGGACAGCCGGTGAAGCCGACAGCTCGCTTTATCAGAGTAAGTTAACCGGTGCATTGGCATTAGTAATGGGCGCGGAAGGTGATGGAATGCGTCGTTTGACCCGAGAACATTGCGATCAATTAGTGAGCATTCCAATGCAAGGTTCTGTTTCTTCATTGAATGTTTCGGTTGCAACTGGTGTTTGTTTATTTGAAATTGTCAGACAGCGCTTAGCTTAATGGAAAAAGATGATGATAAAAAAAGTAATTTTTTCAATAACAATTTTATTTCTTGCAGGATGCAGTTCAAATATTGATCCTTATCCTGCAGAATATGCTAATGCTGATTATGAGTTAAGTGATAATGATGCACGGCGTTGGGTAGTGGCGAGTCATCAGGCAGAACAATGCATCTATCCAAACTTAACACGTATTCAGCAAGAGCATTTTTCTAAAGAAGATGCTTATATTCATTCACAATATGTATTCTTTTATCCTCTGGAAGACATTATTGGCGCAGATTATGTAAAGATGATCCAACAGGATGAAAAATCAATGGGGTATGCACAATATCAATATAAAAAATTCAAACAAACTGAATTTGAACCGATGCCAACGACGGAATGTGCAACATTGAGAATTAAAGCACGTGATGATTTAAAAGTGGTGAAAGGACAGTATCAAAGCGGAATGGCTGTGGATGAGCCTAAAAACAGTTCAGAGGATGGTAAAAATAGTAATCCGGATGGGATTGCGACCAATGAAAATAAATTTTTCTTTGATATCATCAAATGGGGTTCGGCTTTATTGTTGTAATTTTAAAAGCGGTTAATGAAACAGAAAACTGCACGATAAGGGTTGTTTGAAAAGACTTAAATATTTTTTAGTTTTTATGAATCAGAGAAAAGAATGTAAAAAAGTTCGATTACCATCTTAACCTATCAAATTCCGTATATTCGCACCAAATTGTAAGTAATGTTCTTTTGGTAAAGATGAAGATGTCGCACGGTAAAAATTGGCGGAATTTTCTACCGCACTTGGTTGTGTAGGGGATTTTGGTAAGTTAATGCCAAGTAGCCCCCAACAGCTCCCTTCCCATTCTGATAAATGAGCGGATTCAAATCCCCAACCTACTAATACTTGTGGAGCGTCACCTCTCATTAAATCTAACGTAGCTAATTCTAGAGGTTGTTTAACATCTTGTAGCGTTGTAGTAAGAAAGAGAGAATTTCCAATAATGCCAAATTGTTGGGCGATTTGAAAAACGGCTGCGTTATTCAAATTCGCCATAAAATCCAGTGGGCTAGGGAGATCTTGTTCCATTAGTTGAGAAAAGAGCTTATTAAATTTGCTGGGGGAATTGAACGGCGATGCTAAATAAATGGCTGTGTTTGGATTGATATATGGCTTAAGTGGCAATGCACCTAGCAAACAAAGTTGGGTAAATTTGCTTAAACGGCGACTATCCACACCAGAGGTTTTCAGTTGTTGGCGGAGTTCTAGCTCACTTTGCCCTTGAGAGAAAAATTGACTATATTTCTGTAAATAAATATTTGATGTCATTATGACTGTTTCCTGCCTTGCCAATTAATAATCCAAGCAATGTTGCTCCCACCAAAGCCCAAGAAATAATTGAGGTAATAACCTGAAGAAAGTGATTTCGTTTTCCATTCTATAGCCCCTTGTGGCGTAACAATTAGGCAATCTGTTTCGCTTTGCTGAAATTGTTGCCAAAGCCACGCGATTTCCATTGCCCCACTTGCACCTAAACAATGTCCGATATGTGGCTTTGCTAATAAGCACGGAATGGCGGGGAAATATTGTTGCAAAAATGCCATTTCCATTTCATCGCTATTTCCACCCACGGCGTGAACTTTAATGCCAGCTAGTTGATGAGCTTGCAATCCCGCCTTTTGCAAACAATTTTCGATTAATTGAGCAAGGGCAGTAGGGGAGCTATTAGTTAGATTATGATGATCGGTAAAAGTCGTTATGGCGAAAATTTCCATATTTTCATTTTTATTAGCTTGATTTTCTAATGCCACACAAGCCACGCCTTCACCTAAAATAATACCGTTACTTTGCACAAAAGGCTGATAGGGCAAATCTTCCGCCAGCAAGTGCATTGCGTTGAAATGCTCAAAGGTTAAACGGTTAAACATTTCAAAGCCGAGGACCAAAGCTCGTTCACATTGCTCTTGAGCAATCATTTGATAAGCATAGCCCATTGCCTGTGCAGATGAAGTGCAAGACGTGGCAAAGCTAAAAACCTGTGTTTGATAGCGTGCTTTTAGCCGTTCCGCGATCACCGCTAGGCTGTATTCTTGCGGTAAAGGTTGATTGTTTTGCCAACGAAATTCGCAATCACTCATTAAATACGCCGTTGAACCTAAAAAAATAGGAATATTTTGTAAATCCTCAACTTGCCACCCTCGTTGTGTGGCGATTTGTTCAATATGCTGCTCTAAATAAGCATAAAGCTGTTCTAAATTGAGCAGAGGTTGCTCAAAAGCACGAAAGTAGGGCAAATTCTGCGTTTGCCCTAACATTGAGGATTGTCGCCAAGGATTAAGTTGAGCAGTTTGTGCATTTTGCTGGCTGACGGCGGTAATATAAACTTTTTGCATTGTTAAGAATGTTGATTACGGATAAAGCTCGCTAAATCACGAATATTCATCATATGCTTACGCACCATTCGATCACCATTTAATCTCACTTTAAAATGGGCTTGTAATGCCACTACAATTTGCAGGGCATCTAAAGAATCTAACTGAATACGACTTTGTTCACCAAATAACGGCTCATCATCGCTAATTGTGCTGGGATCGATGTCCATTTTATCACTTTCTTGTACGATCAAGTTTTTCAGTTGTTGCTCTAACTCAGGTTGGCTGAGAGTAAAAATATAGCTCATTAAAATCTCGCTTGTGTTTTGAGTTGATGGGCGTAAACCAGCACAGCAATCAATAGCATTGCTGCACCAAACCCCGTTAAAAGCCAAAGTTCAGGCTGAATTTGCATTAATGTAGCCTGATTTAATAATAGTTGCTGAAATGCCGTTAATGCCCACTCCATTGGTGAAAATTGGGCAATTTTTTGCATAATCTCAGGCATTACATAAGTTGGCACCATAATGCCACCAATGGCGGCCATAATGATAATGCCACCGCCACCTAGCACCACGGCTTGTTCTGTGGTGCGTGCAATCACACTAATTAATAAGCCGTAACCTAACGCCGAAAGACTTACCGCAGCTGACAGCACCGCATAATGCCACCATTCACCATTTAAGCTAAAAGCGGGCATCGCAAGCATTGGTAGCACCCAATAGCCTAGGGCGATCATTCCAATAAATTGACATTGATTGATAAAAAAATATGGCACTAATTTTGCCAAAATCAGTTGCAGGCTTGAAGCTCTAGCTAAACGTAGACGAGTGAGCGTGTTGGTTTGTCGCTCCATCGCCATTACGTTAGAAAGAGGGATCATAATAAAGAACATACCAAAAATTAACCACGCTGGCACACTATGTTGCACCGCATTAGGCTGACTAACCGTTTCTCCTTGACGGTTAAGATAAATTTCCTGCCAGCGTTCTTGTGCCAAATAAGTATTGATTTCATTGAATTTTTTATCCAACGCTTGATTAACTTCTTTCTGGATTTGTTTCACAGGATTGCGTTGATTATTTTCCAACACAATGTGATTATCTTTGGAATAACGCTCAAGCCGTTGCTGGCTATAATGTTTCTGCAAGATACCTTTCACCCCAAGCAACCACGCACGATCCACACTGGGGTTAAGCCAAAGTTGCAAAGGCTGTTCTTCTTTTAGGGCATTTTTATCTTGATTTGGATTAACCACAATCAAAGCAAATTTTTCTTGCTGCAAATCTTGCTGATAAGCCGCTAATTGTGCGATATCCCCTTGTTTTACGAGCAATTCCTCTTGTTGTAGTGCGGTAAAAAATCCGTCATTGAGGGGATCATTTGGCGTGCCTAGTAGCAAAATTTCGCCACGATTACCTAATTCCTTTTCACTGCTTAACGCAGCCGACATAATCAACATAAATAAAATCGGCATAGCAAATAACACCGCCACCCCGTGCAGATCACGGCTTAATAGGCGTAATTCTTTAAACATCGCAGAAAGTAGCATTATTTGCCCGCCTGTTGTAAAAAATCCAAATAAAAATGCTCAAGGCTCTGCCCTTCCGCAAGAATGCCTTTTATTTCACCTTGATAAATCAATTTTCCTTCATTTAATAAAACTAATTTATCGCATAATTGTTCGATTTCTTGCAGATAATGTGAGGTGTAAATCACGGTGATGCCTTGCTGAGTTAAGTCAGCCACGGAATTTAAAATAAATTGGCGAGATAGGGGATCAATGCCGACAGTAATTTCATCTAAAAAAATCACTTTAGGGCGATTAATTAAACCAATGGCGAAATTTAAACGGCGTTTTAATCCGCCTGATAAATGCTTTGCCAATCTCGATTTATAAGAAGTTAGCCCCACTTTTTCCAATAATTCAGCAAGCCAGTTTTTATCATTGATATGATAAAGTGCGGCGAAAAATTTTAAATTTTCCCATACCGTTAATAAAGGATAAAACGCAAAATCCTGTGGCACTAAAGAAATTTGATGGCGCTGTTTTTTGCTTAACTTGTGAAACGGCACGCCTTCAAAATAAATTTGCCCTTGTTGCAGCGTTTGTAACCCACAAAGCAAAGACATCAGTGTCGTCTTCCCCGCGCCGTTAGGGCCAAGTAAACCAATGGCAGAGCCTTGTTTGACGTGCAGATTTATACCGCTTAAAGCTAAGTTTGAACCATTAGGGTATTGATGGCTGAGTTTATCAATATCAATCATACTTTTCTTACTTTCTTTTTCGGTATTTTTGGTTACGATGTTTTGGGTTATCTGGGTATTTCATTTCGATTAAACCAAGGCATAGTGCCGGATTTAGATAGCGTTTTCCAAAGTTAACTCTGTGGGAGATACCAAGTATCTCCATCAATTCTTTCGCGCTTTGATATTCACTCCCTAAAGCAGCAAGTAATTGTTTTACTTTATCACTTTCTTTATCACTTTCTTTATCACTTTCTTTATCACTTTCTTTATCACTTTCTTTATCACTTTCTTTATCACTTTCTTTATCACTTTCTATTGGTGATGCTACTTTTATATTTCCAGAATCCTTATTTAATAAGGCCTCTGAACTTTCTTTCTCAGATGAAATAATAGTGTAATCAGATTTTGATTTAGTTTTGACTTCGTGAAAATTAATAAGTCGGTAGATTAGCTCATTGCGTTTTACACCTTCCACAACCAAGAAACCCTTCTTTTTAAGCTGAGATAACGCAAGGGTAATTTCACGTCCTGTGTACTGAGGAATGGCCTCAACAATTTGTTTATGATTTGCTTGCTGCCCGTTGATAGCAATATATAACAAACAATCTTTCACTCTTTGCTTTAATTGTGTAAAGCGAGTACCAAAGTGATCTGCTAACTTTTCTTCCCATTTTATAATTTCACCATCTTGGAATGTTAAGGTTAATCTTGTGTAATCAATCTGGCTTTCTAATTTAGGGGTTGTGAAATAGTAATTTTGCCAATTTTGAAAAATATCTTTTACTCCTTGTCCTTGACGTTCACATAAACCCACACGGCGTAAAATATTATGAATAGTACCATTCCTACATTCTGAACGATTTCCCACAATGGCATGTTGAATATCAACTAGCATAGTTCCTGCATTCTCGAAACAAATTTGATTTTGTGTTTTTACAATCTTTAAATGTCGACTGTCGTTAAAATAGTCTGCATGAGCAATAGCATTGACTAAAGCTTCACGTAATGATTTCGTAATTTCATTTTCTTCTGTTCGAGTGAGGTTATCAAGTTTGAAGTGTGTATCTTTTCCTAAAGAGGTCAATAGAGGAGCAATTTTCCAATAGAATTCAAGTAGATTTCCTTCCTCTATATCAAAGTCTGTAATACGTAAATCATAACGACTGTTTTTTTCACTAGTTTCATAATATTCAAAGAAAAAGTGTTTAAGGAAATTTTTGATAATATGCCCTTTACCAAACAGAAGTAAACCTGCATAAGTAATCCTTTTTTGTCCTGTTTCAATATCTATTGAGATTGCACCAATACGCTCCAATAAATCCTCATCAGACAATAAAAGTAATGGTTCAGAATCTTTTTGTGCCTTAAGCAAATTACGATATTTATTTAAGGTATCTAAATTTAGATAATTTAAGTCACTTTGAGGCAGAATTTTTCCGTCACGATTTTTACTCGTGGCATTTGAAATCATTGAACGTAGTTCCCCATCATTTAATTTATGATCGCCTGTTTTCAGACGAATGTAAGAACGACGAAGATCTTGATTCAAGTGAACTGGGCGATCAGTTTCTTCTGCTTTGGGTACATAAACCACAATAACTTGTTTATCTTTGATCGTAAAACAACGGACATTCCGATCAGATAATAAAGCAGCACTGACTTTTTCTTTACTACGAGATTGAGTAAAAATAAGCTCTTGGATTTGTTCAGCCTTATTAACGCCTGAAATATGCAATTCTTCTTTTTCTGATACACCAAGTATAATAAAACCACCCGATTGGTTTGCAAAAGCGGAATAGGTTTCCCACATTGTTTTAGGAATATCATTTTTAGCCTCTTTATACTCCAGCCACTCTCGCTCAGAATATAAATTGCCAGAGACTAGCATTTGTTCAATATCAGTCCAACTTAGCATATTTTTCCTGCTATTTATTTCTTAATATACGCCATAATACTTCTTCTTTTTCAGCAATAACTTTCAAAAACTTGGCTATCTTTTGATAGCCCTCAACACTCGGCTTGCGACATTGCTGTACGCAAAGACTAGCAAATTGTCGCCATTGATCACCGATTTCTGTCATTTGTTGGGAAGCCTGTTTGTATTTCGGTTCTTGGCAAATTTCAGCGGCTTGCTCAAGGAAATACGCATAAATATAACGAAACCCCGCACCGCCTGTGCCAATCTCTTCTTGCATTCGCACAATATGTCCGAGGAATAATTTTTTGTATTTTTCGCTTTGTTTGCTATGAGCAAATTTTTCAATTTGTTTTGCAAGAGAACACATTCCACGCACGCCAACAAACCAAAGTGGTGCAAGCATTTGTTTGGCATTTTTACGAATGGCTTTGCGTAAAATTGTGGGTAAATCAAGTGCGGTCAAATTTGGCGAAGTTTTCCAATAATACATCAATCCTTTTGCCGCCAATGCCCCTTTCGCAAACCTCGCACGCTGTAAATCTTCGCTCGGACAACACTGAACCGTTTCAAACACAGGATCGCTAATAAGATAGTCATTTCCTTGCTTGCCATAAACTAACAGATTATGTGCGTTAAAATGAAAACGCATTTCGGACGGAAAATAAGGCAACCAAAACACCGAAGTCTGCAACCCCACCAGTTTTCCTTGCGTCAAGGCGTTATCTAAAGCCTGTTGCCCTTGTTGTGGCGAACGAAAACGTTTTAACGCAAGTTTCCCTTTTAATACTTTTGACACTTTTTTAAGTATTGACCCCGGTGGCATACGATAAGAAATTAACGGCATTCCGCTAATTTTAATTTGTGGAATATAAACAAAGGTCAATGCCGAAGCCAAGCCAAATACCATTGCTTCGTTAAAATCAACGCCTTGCGATTTGAGTAAAGTGGACATCACGCCACTTTCGCAATGGGCGGTGTGTTGGTGTTGGAAGTTGTTATTCATATTCTCTATCTAATAGATATAAACCAAGTCTTCTTTTCCAAGGTAATTTAATTCCATAAGTAGGATGATTTTCTGGCCATCTATATGGCTGTCTAATTACTATTGGACTGTATCCTTCTATAAATTTTTTTGGATCTATCATATTGTCAAAGTTCCAATCAGTTTCATTATATTTGATAGAAGCTACAGGAATAGTCATAATTCCATTTGGGGCATGATTAAGAATTACCCATTCCCCTGATTCGACAGGATATGATTTTTCTTTCCTTTCACCAATAAGCTGACTGCAATAAAAAACATCCTTAGCTGGAATTTTCAATTCTAGACAAAGTGGTTTATTGGTATCTTGGTAGAAACCAGCCTCATCAGTAAAAGAATTAAGCATATCCATCTCAATTTGTATTTCCTTAATGTTCAATTCATCACAAGCTTTACGTAACATCACCAGTGTTTCAGCATAAGAATCCTTGTTTGTAAGATTGAAATTTATTCCTTTTCTTTCTTGATATCGAATTTGCCTTCTTAAATATACATATTCTAACTCTGCATTTTCTAATGCTTTTTGAGTATGTTCATAAAGTTGTATGACTTCATTAATAATTTCATCTACTTCTTTTGAATTTAGTTTTTCTAATATTTCTCTATATTCAGACAGTTCACGATGGCAATAAGTTGAATAGACTCGATCTAAACAAAAGGGATTGCGTCTAATATTTAGGGCATATGATGTAAAATAAGTTAATAGTGCATATCCAAATGATTCTTTATTTCCGTTAAAGCCATCAAACTTTGGGTTTCCCATACCTATACAATCAAATAAAATATTATTCGTTATATAAAATTTAGGATAATTTTGAAATTGTTCTTTTTGATCTGTTGTTTTAAATGTCATTTTTTTACCAATAATTGAATATCATTTCCAAAAACTTCAGCATATCGTGCCAGCGTTTTCTTAGATAATTTAGGCCACACCTCAGGCCTAAAATGCCTTTTGATTTGCCATTGCCAGAAACCTGTGGCTTGGGCGAGGGATTGTTCATCAAAGCGGTATTTGTACATCAAATAGTAAAGCACGGATTTTTCGCCCCGTTTGACGGCTTGTAAAGCTTGTTCGGTTTGTTCGTTAAGATCTTCAACCGCTTGTGTGGTGGCAAATTCTTCATCAGCCCAGCCGGTGGTTGTACCGCTTTGATATGAGCCGTTTTGGATGGCGTAGATAACCTTTTTCTGCCCGCGAAAAATGCGACTATTGTCTTGGGGAATGTCATCAATTTCCATTCACCACCTCTAACAGCATAAAACACGAAGAAAAACGACCGCTCTCAGGAACATAGCAAAGAACTTTTTGCCCATTCTTCAGTGGGAATGTTCGCATAAATTCTTCTAAGATAATGTAAATTGACGCAGATCCCGTGTTACCTTTTTCGGCTAAATTGGTAAACCATTTTTCTTGCGGAATGTGGAAGTTGATCCGTTGTAGTCCTTCCGATAATTTATTGCGGAAAAAGCCCGAAGAATAGTGCGGTAGGAAATAATCAATGTTTTCGGCGTTGAGCTGATATTTTTCGATCAAACGGGATAACGCATTTTCTACGGTATAACGCACAATATTCTCATTGAGCAATTTGACATCTTGTTTAATCGCCATCAGGCTATGGGCATCACGATATTGGCTATCTACCGCTTTCCAGCTAACAAACTCGCCGTTTTGAATTTCTGCCCCCGCGTACATACACACGGGCATTTCATTGGCATACGAAATGAGATCGATCCAATGAATTTTAAAGCTAATCCCTTGTGGATTTGGGTGGTGGCTGAGTTGTGCTGCACCAGCTCCATCTGATAGCATCCAACGTAAAAAATCTTTTTCAAAGCCGATTTCAGGCTTGGCATTGTCTAATTGTTTATGATTGATTTCTGAACGAAAATTTTCGCTCCGCATTACTGCTGAAGCCGTTTCGGAAGCAACCGCAATCGCATTTTGATGTTCCCCCGTCCGTATGCCATTGTAGGCGTGCTTCATTGCTGCCATTCCTGCGACACACACGCCTGCGGTGGTTAGCACTTCACAAGCGGGTGCATTAGGGATTAAGCCGTGTACCATCACGCCTTGCCCCGGCATAATTTGATCGGGGTAAGAGGTGCCACACGCCAAACAATCTAACTGCTGCATATCAAACCCTTGTGCGACCAATTTTTCAATCGCACACACCGCAAGCTCAGTGCTACTGTGCGTAGCTTGGCGTGTTTGTGGATCAATGGCGTAGTAGCGCGTGCGAATAGCATTAGAACGCAAAATCATATTACGCACACGAGAAGGCACATCGCCTACCATTCCTAGCACGGACTCCATTTGATCGTTACGAACAGGGGCATTCGGCAAAAAACTTGCCACACGGGTAAGATAAACATCAGAAAGTTGGGACATCATTATTCTCCAGAAGGGGCAGCAAAATCACGTTTTTGACGCGCTAATTTTTCTTTTAATAAAGGTTTTAATAAGCGTTTAATCAAGGCGGAAATCGGGACAACAGTAACAATCAGCAACACTAAAAAAGCAATATAAAAATACAGGACAACTTGACGAAAATGAGGTGAAATCTGACCGCACTTTAATAAAAGCTTGCCCCACAAAAAGAAACTGCGGTGCCCGACTTTTTCACTCATCATCAGCTTTTCATCAATTTTTACTGCCCCCATATTTTGAAATAGCGGGTGATCCAGTGGCGTATTTTGCATTAATTGTTCTGCCAATGCTCGCCCAAATCGTTGCATATCAAGGATATTTTCTTCGCTAATCCCAGCACTGGGCAACCATTGATAAGGGCGTTTTTTCCCCGTAAACAACCAAAGTGGGGTAGTAATAAAACTCGCCCACGCATTCGATTGATCGGTTTTGACAATATTGCCGATAAGTTTCGCCCCAGCCTGCGTTAATAGGGTTTTCACCTTTTCTTGTGCCATTAACCACATATTACGACAGCCGATGAGGGTGATCACAGGCGTGTTGTGTAGCACCTGTTTGCCTTGCTCGCTCTGCAAAAATGCAGTGATGGGCTGAGAGGGCGAGAGAAACCAAACCGTGTAAGCAATGATGACTAAATCATAATGCTGACGTTGTAATTGTGGCGGCTTAATGGGGGCAGGCTGTAAATGGACACTTTCAGGGAATGCATTAAAAAAAGGGGTAAATTTCCAAGGAAATTCATAGGGTTGTTGTGGCTTCACCACATATTCTTCAATAATAATTTCCTGTTGAGATCGTAGCGGTTGCAAAAAATTTTCCACTAAACGAGCCAGCTGCCCTGTTTGTGAATAAGAAACCACCAGAATATGTTTTGGCGAATGCGTGTCCATAATTGAGAATTGTATTAATCCAAAGTAAATGAAAATTAAACAAAAAATTATAAATTTGATTATTGCCTTGTCAAGTTGAGCAAAATGAAAAGTGCGGTCAAAAAATAGGGTAAAAATCTGACCGCACTTTAAATCCCATCGAGCGATTGCAAAAGCCTATGGCGTAGCTATGCCTTCGCCTGACTTTTTTGTATTTCCACGACGGTAATATTAACGAACAATATCCCCTTTCAACGCAACACCACTCATTAAATTGCCTGCGTGGCATTCATATTGTGTCGCACTGCGGTAAGGTTTTTTCTTATAGAAACTGATGATATTGCCCACTTTGGTTGCACCTTGTTTTTTAGCTGTATCTTGGAATTGCTTCACTACAGTTAGGAATGCCCATTGACAAGATTTTTCATCGCTCTTATTTGCGGCATTGGTTTTACGATTACTCACCAACCCTGCTTTGATGACTTTACCCGATGCAGGCTTGCCAAAATAAAGTTTAATTTTTGGATCTAATACTTCTTTTGCTTCAGGGGAATTTAAAGCTTCCTGAATGGAGTAATAATGGGTGGTATCTCTAGGGGCGCAAGCCGCGAGTAAAAGAGCAGTTAAAGCAATAGCAAGTTTTCCTGAATGTTTCATAGATTTTCCTTATATTAAATAATAGTGGGGGGGGGAATAACGTGAAAATGCCTTTGTTAATCGTTTTCCAATTGATAATCTAGCTTAATTTGGGGTAAACTTCCAATATTATTTTAATGGCTAAATGAGTACCAAATGAAAAAATTATTTTTCTTTATTTTATTAATTGCGAGTTTAACAGGTTGTGCTTCAGGAATTGATGAACCAGAACCCGTACAACTCTCCCACCTTAAACAGCCTTTATGCGTAACAGGCAATTTACAAAAAGCCCCTGAAGATTTTTCTGAAACCCTACTGACTAGCCTAAAAAAACGTGGTGTTCAAGCACGTTTTGCAAAATCCAGTGAATTAGCTGACTGTGCCTCAATTTTGAAAGTCAATGTGCGTGGCAACAGAGCCATCGTCGCACGTGCAAAATTAACCGTTGTGCAAGATAAACAAGTGATAGGTTCTGTAGCATATAAAAGACGTGGTGACGAAGTTGAGCGTGTAAAACAGGTAGGTTTGCAAGGTCAAACGGATTTAATGATTAACGAACTATTCAAATAATTACCAATGGACGCACCGATCTGTCAGTTTAATTTTTCCCTGTGTGGCTGGAAAGTGGTAACGAACCTTGAACTTTCCCCTGAAGATTGGCAATTAGGGCAAACCCATTGGGAGAAAAATAGCCATTTATGGCAACCTTTTGCTCCGAAATTAGCTTTTTTGCCACCATTAAAACGCCGCCGTTTGAGTGAGCTAGCACGCCTCTTTTTTGAAGCAGCTTGGGATTTGGTGGGCGAGCAAGCCAATATCCCTGTGGTTTACGCCTCTGCTAACAGTGAAATTAATCGCAATTTTGCCCTTTGGCAGAGCTATTTAACAGAGGGCGATGTGTCCCCCACTTCTTTTAATCTATCGGTGCATAATGCCTTAGTCGGGCAGTGGTCGGAAATGCGTCAAGTTAAAGCAGAAACCACGGCCATTATGGCACAGCAAGATAATTTGGAAGTGGCATTACTGGAGGCGTATTTATTACTGCAAGAGGGTCAAGAGCGTGTGCTAGTTGTGGTAGCAGAATTGCCTTTAGCCACACAATATAACGCTGAGCCAGTAGTTCGCCAGCCTTTTGGCTATGCGTTAGCATTGGTGATAGAACAAGGCCATCAATATCAACTTAGCCTACATTGTACGGAAAACGGACAGGATATTGCGGAAAATAACAAGGATAATGCGTTATTTTGGGTGCAACAGCAGGCGTTAAATCAATCTCAGTGGCAAACTGCAAGTTCTCGTGGAGGAATTTGGCGATGGCAGAAAAATTAGATTGGCTACGCCGTTTTCTTGCTACCGCTATAGGGTTCACTTTTTGGGGCGTAGCTGGCACATTATTGCAACTAGTGTTATACCCTTATGCCCGCCGTCCGCACAAGTTAGCAACACAATTAAGCGTTCGCCGTTTTGTTGGAAAAATTTGGTATTATTTTGTGCGTTTTTGCGTTTGGAGTGGCGTACTCGAAGTGAAATATCAAGGCTTTGAAAAACTCGGACGCACAGGGCAATTAGTGATCGCCAATCACCCCTCATTGCTTGATGTGGTGCTAATTTTAGCCAACAAGCCAGAGCTAAATTGCATTGTCAAACAAGAGTTATTGCATAATCCCACAATGCGAAATCAAATTTTGGCTTGTGGCTTTTTGCCTAACACCGAATCTCTCGAACTATTAGAGCAATGCGATAGCGTTTTGCAAGAGCAAGCAATGCTCTTATTTCCAGAGGGAACACGCACGGGCTGGGACGGTAAAGTCAATCTTAATCGTGGTGCGGTATCCATTGGGTTACGCAGTGCCAAAGTCATCACGCCTGTGGTGATAAAAATGCACCCGCTCAATTTCAAAAAAGGGCAACCTTGGTATCAATTACCTAAAAGCCGCATTACTTATGAACTCTCTGTGGGTGAAGATATCGATCCACAAACTTGGCTTGCTGAAAAGCCATTGCCTTTGGCAGCACGCCGCCTAACACAATATTTAAACGATTATTTTAATTCTCAAACTCAACAAAAGGACAAATAAATGGAACTAGAACTAGAACAACAACTTAAAAATATCATTATTGAAAGTTTAGCCTTTGAAGATATTACTCCAGACGAAATTGAAAATGATACCTTACTATTCAGTGATGAGGGCTTAGGGCTAGATTCTGTGGATGCCCTTGAACTTGGCTTAGCGGTACAAAAAGCCTTTAATTTACAATTAGATAGCGAACAGCACAGCTTACGCGATCATTTTACCAGCGTTACCACGTTGGCGAATTTTATCCGTTCACAACAAGGATAATCGATGATGACAAAACAACAAATCCAAACATTACTCACTGATGCGTTAGTGTCTTTATTTGAGATTGATCCGCAAAAAATCACCCCTGAAACTAATCTCTATGAAGATTTAGAAATTGACAGCATTGATGCCATTGATTTAATTGATTACATCAAACGCAACACGGGCTACAAGGTAAAACCTGAAGATTTCCGCAATGTGCGTACCGTGAATGATGTGGTGCAAGCGGTATTAAAAATGAGTCAAGAAGCCGAACAATCAGCGGAAAATACGCCGAATGCCTAACTACACCTCACACAGCCTTGTCGCCACGCAGCCCGATTGGCATTATTGCGACTTTGCTGATAAAGCCTTACAAATGGCTCAGGCATTTGAGCGACAAAAAATAACCTCTATCGCCGTTTGGTTAGAGGACGGTGCAAACTTAGCCTGTACCCTCCTTGCCGCGTGGCAAGCAAATGTGCGTGTGCTGTTTCCGCCTAATTTAACCCCAGAAAGCCGTGATTGGGCGGCACAGCACGCCCAGTTTTGGCTGTGTGATAATGATGCTGAGCTTTCACCTTGTATTGCGTTTAAAGATTTTGGTAGCGATCAACAAGTACAAAAACAAGAAAATTTTGCACCGCACTTTGATCGCAATGCACAAACAGAAATTTGGCTCAAAACCTCAGGCAGTACTGGCGAAGCAAAAACCATCATCAAAACCGCTCAACAAATGTGGCGAAGTGCTAGCGTGTTGGCGGAGAGCCTACCTTTTCCTGCGGATAACAACTGGCGAGCTATTAGCACGGTGAGCATTCAGCACGTCTATGGTTTAACCGTGCATATTATGATGGCATTAGTATGTGGTTGGCAGATTGGACGTAAGCAACTGTTCTATCCCGAATGTATCAAAGCGGAATTACAGCAAGTCGAAAATGCCCTGTTAGTCAGCAGCCCTGCGATGTTATCTAGCATTAATTGGCAAACCATCACAATGCCAAAAAGCCTGCGTGGTGTGGTGTCTTCAGGCGGGGCATTGGCAGATGACGTATCAAACCAAATTCGCACCGCTATTCAAGCCCCCGTTGTGGAAATTTACGGTAGCACCGAAACGGGGCCGATTGCGATTCGTGATGATATTCACCTGTGGCAACGCCTGCCTAACAGCCAGCTTGGACAAAACGAGCAAGAGGCGTTATGGATTGAAGCGGATTGGATTTCAGGACGTGAGCAAACCGCTGATGTGGTAGAGTTTGAAGGTTCAGGCTTTCGCTTGCTCGGACGTTGCGATCGCATTGTGAAAATTGGTGATAAACGCACCTCGCTAGTGAGTATTGAACGCCAGTTATTGCAGCACCCATTTGTAGAAGATTGTTATATCGCCCGCCACCCAACGCAAAATCGCTTAGCTGCTTGGGTAGGGTTAAGTGGAGCGGGCATTACCGCTTTCCGTGAACAAGGTCGCCGTGCATTAATTGCCGAACTGAAACAAGCTGTTGCAGTAAATCAAGACAAATCTGCCATTCCACGTTTTTGGCGGTTTACCGATAAATTGCCACGCAATAGTCAATCGAAAATCAATAAATTGGCATTTAAGCAAGTGTGTACGGAAACCGTGCTTGATCCTATTTGGGGCGAGGCACAATGTGAGGGTAATCACTATTCCATCACGGGCAAAGTGCCATTAGAATTGCGTTTTCTTAAAGATCATTTCGCTGAATTTCCGCTTGTCCCTGGTGTGATCGAGTTACAATGGATCAGCGAAAAAATGCAAGATTTGTTAGGCAAACCGCTTGTGTTAAACAGCATTGACCGCCTGAAGTTCCAGCATTTTTTACGCCCCAATGATGAATTTGTGCTAACCCTCAGTTGGCAGCCCGACAAACAACGAATAGCGTTCCAGCTAAAAATGGCGGAAGAAACCTGCTGTAGCGGTGTGGCGCTTTTAACGGAATAAGATAATGAAAGCCCCAACTTCCGTTCTTATCACATTATTCCTTGCAATAAGTGCGGTGGCTTTTCCCATTGTTTTTTGGATGCAAGGAGCGAATAGCCCCATTTTGTTTTATCTACCGTGGATAATGGCGGTATTATGGGCGGTGAAAGGACTACTACAAAAGCCCTCGCCACAGCGTTATTTTTCTTTTTGCTTGGCGATTATTTTAGTGGTGATCGCCGCAACAAGGGCGTTAGTCGGAATGTTTTGGTATCCCGTGATTATCAATGGATTAATGCTAACCTTATTTGCAAGCAGCCTATGGCAATCGCAAACCTTTGTCGAGCGTCTAGCCCGTTTGCAAGAGCCGAATTTAAACGAAAGCGGTGTGCGTTACACCCGAGCAGTTACTCAAATCTGGTGTGGTGTTTTTATTATCAATATTGTAATTACGAGTGTACTAATACTAGGGCAATATTATGATTATTGGGCATTATATTCTGGGCTGATTTCCTACCTGTTCATCGGCTTGGTGATGGGTATTGAGTGGATTATTCGACAACAAGTAAAAAAACGGCACAATGAAGATTAATTTTTCAGCAATGAAGGACATCACCTTAAATCCTTCTTGGTCAAAGCAAGATTTCACCTTGCGAGCGTGGCAAATCAGCCAGCAATTACAACAGCAAAAGGTGCATAGCCTAGGCATATGGCTTGATGATGCGGCACAAATGGCGTGTGTGCTGTTGGCGTGCTTTCAGGCAAAAGTGCGGGTGTTATTGCCACCCAATTTATTAGCGGAAAATCAGCAATGGCTTGAGCAAGAAAAGGCAATGTTAATGGATAATCAAGCCTTTGCTGATTTTGGCTTAACGCAACACATTGACGCACACCGCCTCACTCAGCCCTTAATCGATCCCCATTGCCAAACGGAAATTTGGTTGAAAACCTCTGGTAGCAGTGGTGAGCCAAAAATTTTAGTCAAAACCGCTGAAAAAATGTGGCAGGAAGCCGAAGCCATCGCAAACAGCTTACATTTTTCTGCTGATGATACGTGGTATGTGGTGTCCAGCGTTTCCGCCCAACACCATTACGGTTTATCTTATCGCATTTTCTTACCGCTCTATTTGGGCTGGCGTATCGCAAGGTTGCAATACCATTACCCCGAATATTTAATCAGCGAAAGCCGACAAGCGGAAAATGTCCTTTGGGTGAGTAGCCCCGCCTTGTTGAGCCATTTGAATTTAAAAGACAAAAAATTGCCACATTGTGGCATTCAAGCTATTATCTCTGCGGGTTCGCCCTTATCCCCTGCTATCGCCCAGCAAATCCGCACCGCATTACATTGCCGAATGATCGAATGCTACGGCAGCACGGAAACAGGGGCAATCGCCTTTCGTGAAAACGAAACCCTATGGCAACCTACCCTTGCCACCCAAGTCGGCTTAACCGAAGCTGGCTTGCTGTGGGTGAAATCCCCTTGGTTGGATTTGCCTGAAGTGATGGCTGATGCGGCAGAAATGCACGGCGAGCGTTTTTTACTACTCGGGCGAGTGGATCGCATTGTGAAACTGGGAGATAAACGCATTTCTCTCGTTAATATTGAACACGCTTTGCAATCCCATTTGTGGGTAGCAGATTGTTTTGTGGCACAGCATCCAACCCAAGCACGCCCTGCAGCTTGGGTAGCATTAAACGCAGAGGGGCTAACTATTTATCGCACACAAGGGCGAAATGCCGTGATTCAGCAACTTCGCCAACACCTCAGCCAAAGCCAAGAAGCGGCTGGCTTACCGCGTTTCTGGCGGTTCAGCGACAAACTTCCACGCAACAGCCAATCAAAAATCTCAAAAGCGGATTTTGAGCAAGTTTTTCTCACGCAAGGGGAGGCATTCACCAATGAATAAACAAGTGGTCGCATTAATCCCTCACTATAACCATTCCGCCACCGTAGGCACAGTGGCAGCAACCCTACGCCAGCTCAATTTGCCCGTGTTGATCATCGATGACGGCTCAACGTCCGAGCATAAAGCGGTGTTGGCTCAACTTGCTCAACAAGAGGGCATTTCTGTCCATTTTTGCCCGCACAATGGCGGGAAAGGGGCGGCAATGAAAGTGGGATTTAAGCTGGCGTGGGAACAGGGTTTTGCCTATGCGGTACAAGTTGATGCAGACGGGCAACATCAACTTTCTGATGTGGCGATCTTTTTACAAAAAAGTGCGGAAAATCCCACCGCACTTATTTGTGGTCGCCCAATCTATGGCGATGATGCCCCGAAATCTCGTTTATATGGCAGAAAGATCACCGATTTTTGGAACGCCATTCACACCCATTCACGGGATATTTTAGATGGAATGTGCGGCTTTCGGTTGTATCCCCTTGAACCCATTTTGGCATTACTCAAGCAAGAAAAGGTGGGCGATCGTATGGATTTTGATATTGAAATTATCGTCAAAGCACATTGGTATCAGATCCCGATGATATGGGTGGATACGCCAGTGCGTTATGATAAAAACGGCACATCGCATTTTCGAGCCTTTGCGGATAATTGGAAAATCAGCAAAATGCACACCAAACTTTTTTGGCAAATGGTCTGGCGAATGGTGCGAGGTAAGCCACTATGAACCAGCCGAAAAAACATTGGGCAGCACAACAAGAGCGTGGCACGGTTTTTTTTCTTAATCTCACCAGATTGATCGTGGCATATTTGCCGTTATGGGCGATTCGCATTGCCACCTTTGTGGTAGTTAGCTATTTCTTTGCCACATCAAAAAAAGCCCGTCAGCACATTGCGGCATATCAAACCCGATTATGTCAAACTTTTCCTGAAATCAGGTTGCCACGCTGGGCGGTTTTTCGCCAATTTTTAACCTTTGGTGAAGCCATTACTGATCGCTTTGCGGTGTGGCAAAATAAGATTACTTACCAAGATTTACAAGTTGATGATGCGGATAATCTGTATCACGACATCGATCATCAAGGGCGAGGGCAAATTTTACTTTGCTCTCATTTTGGCAACATTGAAATTTGCCGTGCGTTGGCAGATAACGGACATCACCCTCATTTTGTGATGAACGTGTTAGTGCATAGCCACCACGCCCAAGCCTTTAATGAGGCATTAGAAAAAGCGGGAGCAAAATCGCTGCCCCTGATTCAAGTAACGGATTTAGACGCACAAAAAATGCTCGAGTTGCAACAACGCCTAGAGCGTGGCGAATGGATTGCTATTGCCGCAGACCGAGTGCCAGTGCGTGGCGATAAAACGCAAAAGGCAGATTTTCTCGGTACACCCGCCGATTTTCCGCAAGGGGCGTGGTTGCTTGCCGCCTTGTTAAAAGCACCGCTAAACAGCGTTTTTTGCATTAAAACCCCTCTGGGCTACCGCTTGAAACTTCGTCGTTTTTGTCCTGCCATTTTTGGGCGAGGGGCAGTTCGTCAGCAACAAATTGATGAAGCAATGCAACGCTATGCGGATTTGCTCGCCCAAGAGTGTCACGACCACCCACTACAATGGTTTAATTTTTACGATTTTTGGAATGATAACAGCCAATGAAAATGAAAAAACATTACTATTGCCAACACCAATCAGAATATGAAATCCCGTTTTTTGACGTGGATTCCGCGCATATTATGTGGCACGGGCATTACGTCAAATATTTTGAAATGGCACGCTGTGCCTTATTGGAAGATATCGGCTATACCTACGATCACATTCGGGCTGATGGCTATGGCTGGCCCATTGTGCAACTGAATATCAAGTACGTTCGCCCCGCCCTTTTCCGTCAAAAAATTCGTGTTACCCTTTCCGTGCTGGAATATGACACGTGTTTACGCATTGATTATGTGATCACCGATGTTGCCACAGGGCAGAAGCTCACCGTAGGCAGCACAACCCAAGTGGTGGTGAGTGCTAAAACAGGGGAAATGCAGCTTGAAGCAACAGAAAATTGGCGTAACGCCTTTGAATCTTACAAGGGCTTCCAACCTTTAAACGAACAAAAGTGAAACAGAAAATGAAAAAATATTTAGCTTTATTGCTGTCGATCATCAGCTTGCCACTATGGGCGTTTTCCGAGCAAGATCTGATCAAGCAACTTCAACAAAGCCATAATGTACAAGGGGATTTTATCCAACAACGTTTTTTAAAAGCCCTACCTCAACCCATTGAAACACAAGGAAAATTTGCTTTAGTAGCACAACAAGGTTTACTCTGGCAAATGCAACGCCCATTTGAAACCCAATTACGCATCACACCAAAGGGCATTGAACAATGGAATGGAACACAATGGGTTGCCAATGGCAATATGGCACAAACTCAACAAATTCGCCTATTTTTGGGCTTGCTGTCAGGGGAGCTTTCGGGGCTAAAAAGCCATTTTGATTTAGCATTAAGTGGCAATGCGAAGCAATGGACATTGCAACTCACGCCCAATTCCCTATTAATGAAGCAGATTTTCACCTCCATAATGATCGAGGGTGGCAAGGTGGTTACTGCAATGCAACTGAACGAAATCCAAGGGGATCGCACGCAAATTCAGTTTCAGCATTTGCAAATTAACCAAGCGTTACCGCCTGCCGTTAAACAGGCATTAGCACAATGACAAGATAGCGAGTCGCCCAATGCAACCACAACAAAAAACACCTCAAATTCTGACCGCACTTCGCTTTCTTTATGCAATGAGCTTGTTGCTTTGTGTCGGCGTGGTGGCGTTTTTTGGCTATCGTGGATCGTGGCTACAAACGGATTTACAAGCCTTGCTGCCGCAGGATCAGCAATGGCAGGCAATTCAACAACAAGTCGATCAACAGCAGGAACAACGGCTCAATGGTAAAATCATCGCCCTTGTTGGGGCTGAGCAAGCCAGTGAGGCGATGGCACTTTCGCAACAAGTCGCCAACACTTGGCGGGAAAGTAGGCTATTTCGCCAAGTCGAAAGCGAGTTTCAGCCCGATCTTGAAGCCTTGCGTCAAACGATCAAAACCCTTGCCTTTGCCACCTTGCCAGAACGGATTCGGAAACAGCTCAGCGAACAACCACACGCCTATTTTCAGAAATATGCAGAACAGCTCAGCAACCCCTTTAGCGGACAAAATCTCTTACCGCTCGATCAAGATTGGCTCGGCTTTGGGCGATTTACCCTTGCTCAAGCGCAGCCGAAAAGCCTTGTACAGTGGCAACCCGAAAACGGCACTTTAGCCGTCAATGCACAGGGGAAAACTTGGGTGCTGTTGCAAGGGGAATTGCAGCCGCAAAATTGGCTCACGCCGCCCCTTGCCTTGCAAAAACTGGTGGAACAAAATCAACAATGGGTCGCAGAACAAGGCGGAACATTTAACATCACGGGCTCAACCTTATTCGCCCTTTATGCTAAACAAGGGGCGGAACAGGAAAGCCAATTAATGACGGTGTTAGGGATAGGGCTAACCTTGTTGCTGTTATTGCTCGTTTTTCGCTCGTGGCTTGTGCTATGGCTGTTTTTACCCATTGGTGTTGGCGTGCTAACGGGGCTTGCGGCAACGCTGTTAGGTTTCGGGCAGATCCATATCCTCACCCTCGTGATCGGCACGAGCTTAATCGGCGTACTCATTGATTTTCCACTACATTGGCTTGCTGGCTCATTGCTTTCTCGCCACTGGCAAGCACAAGGGGCAATGAAAAAATTGCGTCTTGCTTTTAGCCTCAGCCTGCTAATCACCTTGCTTGGCTATGGTTTACTGGGTTTCACTCCGTTGCCCGTATTACAACAAACGGCATTGTTCTCGGCAGTGGCATTGCTATCAGCGGTTTGCTTCACTCAGCTCTTTTTGCCTGCATTCTTTCGCCGTTATCACAGCCATCGCCCAACCACCTTGCTATATGGCTTTTATAAAGTGCGGTCATTTCTACGCAAGTTTTTTCGCTACAAAAAAACAATGGCGAGCTTGCTCTTGCTGTGGCTATCTGCTGGCGTTTGGCAAGCTAAATGGCAAGATGATATTCGCCAGTGGGTGGCATTGTCGCCACAATTACTCAGCCAAGCACAGCACATTGGCGAGCTGACGGGGCAACAATTAAGCGGACAATATTTTTTAGTGGTTGCGGAGAACGATGAAAAACTCTTCGCTAAACTGACCGCACTTGAACCCGCCTTACAACAGGCTCAGCAACAACAGCAGTTGCAAAGTTATCAATCTTTAACCCAGTGGATAATGAGCGAACAACAGCAACAAGATCTTGCCCGCAAATTGCAAACACTCTCACCGCAGGATTATGCCCCACTCACCGCAATGGGCATCCCCCCCGTGGTGATCGAACAGCAATACCAAACGCTCAGCACAACGCCTCCGCTGGCTTTAGCGACGGCATTAAATACGCTATTAGGGCAAGCGTGGCAACCGCTGTATTTCGGGCAAATTTCGGACAAGGTGGCAGCGATTGTACCGATCAACGGTGGCAATCATCAAGCCTTATCACAGCTTGCCAATCAGCAAGATATTTTTTGGCAAGATAAGCGTAGCCACCTTAATCAAATGTTCCAACAAACGCGTAATCAGGCGATCGGCTTGAAATTGCTGTCTTTTCTGTTTGCTGCCTTGTTGCTATGGCGTTATTTTGGCACAAAAAACAGTGCGAAAATGTTGCTCGTACCGCTTTTTGCTGTGTTCGCCACCATTGGCAGTTTGGGTTGGCTCGGCTTGCCAATCAGCTTATTTGCAATGTTTGGCTTGCTATTAGTTTCCGCCATTGCGGTGGATTATGTTGCCTATTTGCAAAGTGTTTCGGCATTAAATGCACATAAACAATTCGCCATTTTACTTGCCGCCAGCACCACCTTGATTTCCTTTGGTTTGCTCACATTGAGCAACACGCCTGCCGTGGCGTTATTTGGGCTGAGCGTGAGTGTTGGCGTGGGGTGGGCGATTGTGAGTGCATTTATGTTGTATCATCGTCAAAAAATAAAATCATCACTTTTTTAGGGAGAAAAAAATGAATACTGTTGATGTTGCGATTATTGGTGCAGGCCCCTCAGGTTCAGTGGCAGCTGCCTTGTTAGAACAGCGAGGCTTATCGGTTTGCGTTTTAGAAAAACAACATTTTCCGCGTTTTGTGATCGGCGAAAGCCTGCTACCTTATTGTATGGAAATTTTGCGTGAGGCAAATTTAGTGGAAGCGGTAAACCGTGAACCGAGTTTCCAATTTAAAAATGGCGCGGCGTTCACTTGGGGCAATCGCTATACTTATTTTGATTTTACCGACAAATTCACCGCAGGTGCTGGCACAACCTTTCAAGTCCGTCGTGGCATCTTTGACAAAATTTTGATCGATAACGTCATTGATCGTGGTGTTGATGTGCGGTTTGGACACGAAGTGCTGACAGTGGATAACCAAGGTGAGCTGGCACAATTACAAGTGCGTACCGAACAAGGAGAAAATTACCAGCTCAATGCCAGATTTTTATTAGATGCCAGCGGTTACGGGCGGGTTTTACCACGTTTATTAGATTTAGAATTACCTTCGCACTTGCCTGCTCGTGTGGCTCGCTTCACCCATATTGATGACAATATTGATGATCCTGAGTTTGATCGAAACAAAATTCTTATTACCACTCACCCAGTGCATCGTAATGTGTGGTTATGGTTAATTCCGTTTGCAGATAATCGTTGCTCAATTGGCGTAGTTGGCTTGCCAGAAACCCTCGCGGGCGATGATGAAAGCGTGCTGAAACAATTCGCTTTGGAATGCCCTATGTTAAAACGGATATTAAAAAATGCAGTATGGGATAACGATTTCCCTTATCGCCATATTCAGGGCTACTCGGCAAACGTGAAAAGCTTGCACGGGAAGCATTTTGCTCTGCTAGGTAATGCGGCGGAGTTTTTAGATCCCGTTTTCTCATCGGGCGTAACCATCGCCTTGCATTCCGCCCATCTTGCCGCACCGTTAATCGCACGTCAATTACAAGGGGAAGCGGTGGATTGGCAAGCGGAATTTGCTGAGCCATTAATGGTTGGTGTGAATACGTTCCGTACCTATGTGAATGGCTGGTATGATGGTTCGTTCCAAGATGTGGTTTATGCTCGCGATCCACAACCAGAAATCCGCCGTATGATTTCTTCTATTTTAGCTGGTTATGCGTGGGATCAAGACAATCCTTATGTGGCAAAATCCCAATCTCGCCTTGCGGTGTTGGCAGAAGTTTGCGGTGCGGCAACGCAGGATTAAAGCGAGCGAGAGAAAAGTGCGGTGTGTTTTGGAGAGCGTTTTTTGAGGGTGTTTTTGCATTTTATTGCTAAATGGATTTCACTGTCATACAAGGCTTTAAGCCGAAAACTATACAAGTCGCACAGCGAGGCGAAGTAAAATCATAGGAAAGTGAAAGACGTTTAGCCATAACTACGCCTAAGCGTCTTTCGTCCTCATACCACATTGCGTTGCTGGACTACTGACAAAAATGTGCTAACATTCAAAAAACGTTAAAAAAACTGACCGCACTTTGATTTGACAATGAAAACGAAAAACCGCTGGCAGCGTTATTTTATTACGCTTTTAATATTCGGCATAATGGCTTGCCAAAGTTTACCGCAACCCACTGCGTTGCCAAACACAAACAAAGCCAGCCAATTATTCAAAATTGAGCAACAAGATAGCACAGCCCGCTTGCAACAGCAGAGCTTGCTTGCTTTACAATATCAGCCAAGCCAATGGCGTTGGGTGCAAACTGATCCATTAGGCTCGCCACTCGCACGGGTGATTTTAACGCCACAAGGCTGGCAAAATGACGGTTTTATAATGCCGAACTCGCAAGCAACATGGCTGTTTTCGGCTATTGCAACGGCGTTATATCCGAATTCGCCACTTTTTCATTTTAGTGCGGTGAAAAATGTGATGGGAAAACAAGAAAAACAGCAAATTTATTTCATCAATGATAAGCCTGTGTGGACAATCTCGGGGCAATCGCCAAGCTGGCAGATTGCCTTAAGGGATAACAGCCGCTGGCAAGTTACAGAATTAAATTAGGGGAAAGCGTGAGCAAATTATATTTATCACAGCCTGCCGTAGTGAGCAGTTTAGGTGAGGGGCTTGCCACTCATATTGACGCTTTATTGGCAGGCGTGCCATCAACATTAACCCAATGCGATACGCCATTTCGGCAGAATGGCTTGAGTGACAAGGCCCGAATGTATGGTGCGGTAAATCTACCGCTTCGCCCGTTTGATGATAACCTCCCCGAGTGCCACCGAAGCCGCAATAATCAGTTATTATGGCACTGTTTAGCTCAACTTGAACCGCAAATCGAACAAGCCATTCAAACATACGGCAAACACCGTATTGCCGTTGTGATCGGCACTTCCACCTCTGGAGGCGATGAAAATATTGAAGTGTTTAAGCAAGCCGCCTCCGATCAAGATTGGTCGAAAGTGCCGTTTAAACAACAGCAACAATATTTCTCCGCCCCGGCGGATTTTGTTGCGTGGCAA
This sequence comes from Gallibacterium genomosp. 2, assembly GCF_000771895.1. Classification (NCBI taxonomy): domain Bacteria; kingdom Pseudomonadati; phylum Pseudomonadota; class Gammaproteobacteria; order Pasteurellales; family Pasteurellaceae; genus Gallibacterium; species Gallibacterium genomosp. 2. Next base: position 66,405 of record NZ_JPXY01000007.1, on the reverse strand, counting down.
TACGGTTTAAACGGGCTATGTTATGGCATTTCCACCGCTTGCACGTCTGGGGCAAAAGCCTTAATGAGTGCGGCACGATTATTGAGAAATAATCTATGTGATGCGGTGATTTGTGGCGGTGTAGATACGCTCTCGCCTTTAACCATTAAAGGCTTTCAATCCTTATCCGTATTATCCGATAGCCAAACCAATCCCCTTTCGGCAAACCGTAGTGGGATCAATATTGGTGAGGCGGCAGCGGTGTTTGTGTTATCGAAACAGCCACTAGGGAAAGCTGTGGAATTGTTGGGCTATGGAGCGAGTAGCGATGCGTATCATATGTCTTCTCCACACCCAGAGGGCGAAGGGGCAATCGCCGCTTTCCGTGCTGCATTGGCAAATAGCAACCTCGCAAGCAGTGAAATTGGCTGGATTAATTTGCACGGCACGGGAACGATTCATAACGATCAAATGGAAATTTTAGCGGTGCATAATGTATTTGGTGAACAAACCCCTTGCACCACAACCAAGCCTTATACAGGGCATACCCTTGCGGCGGCTGGGGCGGTGGAAGCGGCGATTTTATGGGGAATGATTCACTCTGATTTTAACCCTGAGGGGAAATTGCCCCCTCAACTATGGGACAGCGTGCCAGATCTCGCTTTGCCAAAAGTGGAGATTACGCATCAGCATAGCCATTGGCAACCAGCAAAACGAATCGGGGCAAGCAGTTCTTTTGCGTTTGGCGGAAATAACTGTGTACTGATTTTAGGAGAATGCAATGGTTGAGTTGAATTGCCCGATTACGAAAATAGCCCCGCTTGTGCCTCACAGTGGCGAGATGGTGCTGTTGCAACAAATTGATGAAGTAGGCGAAGATTTTTTAGTCGCTCAAGCCTATGTTGATGCTGATCATATTTTGCTCAAAAAGGGCAAGCTAGCGAGTTTTGTTGGTGCGGAAATTATGGCACAGGGGATCGCCGCTTGGGCTGGCTATAAATGTGTGAAAGCAGGGCAGCCTATTGGGATTGGTTATTGGCTTGGTACAAGAAAACTACATATTTATCAACAAGATATTCCCGCTGGCAGTGTGTTAGAAATTCGTGTTCAGCGATCTTTGGAAGATGACACTGGCTTTGGCGTATTTGATTGCCAACTGCGAGATAAAAACACCGATCAACTGATTATCGAAGGGACGCTCAATGTATTGCGTCCACCAAAAGAGAAAAAAGAATGACAAATAGCGTATTAATTACAGGCTCAAGCCGTGGTATCGGCAAAGCCATTGCCTTACAGTTGGCACAGTCAGGCTTTGACATTGTGCTACATTGCCGTAGCCGTGTAGCAGAAGCCGAAGCGGTTGCTGAACAAATTCGCACAATGGGACGACAAGTGCGTCTTTTGCAATTTGACGTAAGTAATCGTAATGACACCGCTCAAAAACTCTTAGCTGATGTGGAACAGTTCGGGGCTTATTATGGCGTAGTGTTAAACGCTGGGCTTACCCGCGATAATGCGTTTCCCGCTTTAACGGATAATGATTGGGATATTGTATTACGCACCAATTTAGATGGCTTTTACAATGTTCTTCACCCCATTATGATGCCGATGATCCGCCGCCGAAAAGCAGGGCGAATTGTGTGTATCACATCCGTGTCTGGCTTAATTGGAAATCGTGGACAAGTGAATTACAGCGCCTCAAAAGCAGGTATTATTGGGGCAGCCAAAGCCCTCGCTATCGAGCTAGCAAAACGCAAAATCACCGTGAACTGTGTTGCTCCGGGGTTAATTAATACGGACATTTTAGACGAAAATGTTCCCGTAGAAGACATTCTCAAAGCCATTCCAGCAGCAAGAATGGGTGAACCTGAAGAAGTGGCACACGCCGTTGATTTCTTAATGAATGAAAAAGCAGGCTATATTACTCGCCAAGTGATCGCCGTAAATGGCGGATTATGCTAAGGAACAAATAATGAAACGAGTTGTGGTAACAGGTATCGGCGGAATTACCGCATTTGGGCGTGATTGGGCAAGTATTAAGCAAGCCTTCGCAAAACAAAAAAATGCAGTGAAAGCAATGGATTGGGGCAAGTTAGACGGAGAAATTGAATCTCGTCTTGGCGCACCGATCAATAATTATACACCGCCAAGCCATTGGAATCGTAAGCAGTTACGCAGTATGGGGAAGGTGGCTCAGCTTTGTGTTGATGCTGCTGAAATGGCGCTAACAAATGCCGGTTTATTACAAAATGGCGAACTGGATCCTTGTGTACTCAATGGCAATATGGGCGTTGCCAGCGGTTCATCATCAGGCAGCACCAAAGATATTCAAGATCTCGGCTTAATGATGGCAGGCTACCCGAATACCAGCAGTGCCAATACTTATGTGCGAATGATGCCCCATACCACCGCGGCAAATATCGGTATTTTCTTTGGTTTAAGCGGACGTATTATTCCCACCTCCAGCGCTTGCTCATCAGGTAGCCAAGGCATTGGCTATGCCTATGAAGCGATTAAATATGGAATGATCCCAATGATGTTAGCTGGTGGCGGCGAAGAATTTTGCCCTTCGCAAGTTTATGTGTTTGACTCCCTTTATGCTGCAAGCTGCCGTAACGATCAACCGCAACACACACCACGCCCTTACGATCAAGATCGCGATGGGTTAGTAATTGGAGAAGGGGCTTGCATTCTAGTGTTAGAAGAACTCGAACACGCCAAAGCCCGCAATGCCACCATTTTAGCGGAAGTGGTGGGCTATGGGGCAAACAGCGATGGCAGCCATATCACCCGCCCACAAAAAGAAACAATGCAACGTTGTATGGAATTAGCCTTGCAAGATGCGAGCTTACGCCCTGAGCAAATTGGCTATGTGAATGGACACGGCACCGCCACAGAGCAAGGCGATATTGCAGAAACCCTTGCCACCGCTGCTTTATTTGGCAGCGTACCTCTTAGTTCTCAAAAAAGCTATCTTGGACACACACTCGGTGCGTGTGGTGCATTAGAATCTTGGTTCTCCATTGAAATGATGCGAGATAACTGGTTTGCCCCAACGCTCAACCTAGACAATATCGATCCACGTTGTGGCGAGTTAGATTATATTCGCCACGCCGCAAGAGAAATTCACACAGATTATGTTATGAATAATAACTTCGCCTTTGGTGGAGTGAATACATCGCTTATTTTTAAACGTTGGCGAGATGAAAAATAAAAAAGTGCGGTTATTTTGATCTGACATCGAAAAGTTAGATTATTATTTTAAGGACTGAATTCTGTATACAATTGTTGACACTTTTTAGGTAAGCATTCTTTTTCAGTTTTAGGTAGTGGTAGTATTTGAGCATAGCGTGACTTTTCCATTGCAGATATCCTTTTAGGGGTGATTGTAATCTTTCAATTATGGGAAAATTTTTAACCATTGGTTAATGATTACAGGATTAGCAATACTGAAATGTAAGCTGGCTTAGTTAATATCATTTCTTTGTTTTGCCTGAATTCAATGATTTTAATATCCGTCTAGCAAAGGCAAATGCATAAAAGGTTAAAGGAAAATTTCTGATGTGAAAAATAGAAATTAACGACTTTCTGTTTAGAGATATTCCTGTAATCTATTTGTGTTATTGTGTGCTGTAAAGCGTGTAAAACCATTATCTTTTTGCGTTTATTAGGATAAGATTTTTATAAAAAGTGTTCATTGTTTAATCCTCATTGTGTCTGGAAACTAAGTTTAAGTTGAAAAACAATTTGCTAGTGTTAAAGGATAGATATTGAAAATTTCTTTAATAATTCGCTCGTTTCAAACAACGGTAAGCCCATCACTCCCGAATAGCTACCGCTTAAATGCCTAATAAAACTTGCTGCCAATCCTTGTATTGCATATGCTCCTGCCTTATCAAAAGGCTCTCCACTGGCAATATAAGAGTGAATTTCTTCTGTCGAAAGCGATTTAAAACTGACTTCGCTAGATTGCAGACAATGATGTTGCTTGATTGGTGTTGATACGCAAATAGCCGTTAATACCTGATGAGTATTGCCAGACAACATTGAAAGCATTGCAAAAGCCTCTTCTTCTGTATGGGGTTTGCCTAAAATTTGATTATTAAATGCAATACAGGTATCGGCAGTGAGAAGTGGATATTTTCTTTTGTTAGGGAAAAGATAGCGAATTTGCTGATTTTTACTGATTGCCATTCGTAAAACATAATCACTTGCTGTTTCATTTTCACCAACCGTTTCGTCAATTTCACCTTTTAATACCTCGACAGATAAACCCAGTTGTTGTAATAGTTGAAAACGGCGTGGACTGTTAGATCCTAGATAAATTTTTTTCATAATAGATTCCTATATTCAGTTTGGCTAATATTGTAATGATTACGGGATTTCAGATCAGCATTTGTTATACTGAATCAGTCAATTTGTTTTTTGAGGAGAAGTTATGGATTTTGTACTTTATATTGTTATGTTGTTATTAGCTTTGACTTGTGTTGTGTTTATCTTATTGAATTTGCAGAAACAAAAATCATTGCAGACGTTACAACAGCAACAAGCACAAACGGTGGAACAGTATAATGCGCTGTTGCAGAAATCAGAGTCATTAACAGAGCAATATCAATTGGCGTTACAAGAAAAAATCCGTAGCCAAACGGAAAAACAGGGAATTGAGTCGTTGCTACAGGAGAAAAATCGACAACACCAAGAACTGGAACAGCTAAATGTATCGGCGCAACAACAAATTATGCAATTATCGCAACAATTAACAGCATTACGCACCAGTTTAGCGGAAAAAGAGACGCATTTTGCTGAACAACAGCAGTTGTTAGAAAATAATAAAAAACAATTAACGTTAGAGTTTCAACAGCTTGCCAATCAGATCTTGGAAGAGAAAAGTCGTAGTTTTTCACAATCCAATCAAGTAGCGTTGGATAATTTATTAAAACCATTTAAAGAGCAGATTGAGGGCTTTCAAAAACGTGTTAATGAAGTGCATTCTGAAACGGTAAAAGGGAATGCCAGTTTGGAAGCAGAACTTAAAAAGGTGTTGGAAATTGGATTAAATATGTCGAAAGAGGCAAATAATTTGACAACAGCATTGAAAGGGCAGAAAAAAACATTGGGAAACTGGGGTGAAGTGCAGTTGGAAAATGCTTTGCAATCTGCTGGCTTAGTAGCGGATGAGCAGTATGTTGCCCAAGCTCATTTTAAAGATAATGAGGGTAATCATCGCTATCCTGACTTTTTAATTAAATTGCCTGATAACAAGCATATCGTGATTGATTGTAAAGTGTCACTAGTGGCTTATGAACAAGCGGTTTCTGCTACTGATGAAGCTAAAATTCAATTACATTTAAAAGAACATATTCAAGCTATTAGACAGCATATCAAATCGTTATCGGAAAAGGATTATAGTCATTTAGAGGGTATTCAAAGTCCCGATTTTGTGTTGATGTTTATTCCGATTGAACCGGCATATATCGAAGCATTAAAACAAGATCCGACATTGTTTAATAATGCTTATGAAAAAAATGTTATTTTAGTGTCATATACTACATTAATGCCGATTTTACGCACTGTTGCTAGCTTATGGCGCATTGAAAAAGGAAATCGTGAGGCTCGAGAAATCAGTGAAAAAGCGGGAGATATTTATAACCAAGTTTGTGTAGTGGCGGAGCGACTACAAAAATTAGGTAATGGCTTAAATAGCGTGGTTAAACAATATAATGATTCAGTTACTTCGCTTTCTGGACAACGTGGTTTATATGGCAAAGTAGAGCGTTTTCAGACACTTTCCAATAAAGCCAGTAAACAGCTGCCACAAATGGAACCATTAACAGCTGATGTTGAAATAGAACGCTTAAATGTGATTGTTGAGGCGTAGTTATGCGATAAAAAAGCGATCCGAAGATCGCTTTTTTAATGTGATTTTTTTTAAATTTATTTCTTTTGTGTGGTTTCAATTTGAGCTTTTAAATCGGCAAGTGCTTTTTCAGCATCGGTAAGTGATTGTGTGGTCTTGGCTTGAAGTTCGGTATAAGCCTTAATTTGTTCCGGTGTAGGTTGTTGAGTAACATAATCGGAAGATTGTTGCATTAAATCAATAAAAGATTTTAAACCGGCATCATATTGTGCTTGTACTTTTTTTGCTTCTTCGGTTTTGATTTTGAGTTCACTGATAGATTTCACTACCATTTTGTAATTATCAATAATTGCTGCATATGCTTTGGTTTTATCCTCAGCAGTTTGAGCTGATTCCAATTGCTGGATTAATGCAGAACCGCTTTCCTGTTTTAACACAGTATTCAATGTTTGTTGAAGCAAATCAACATCTGCTTTCATATCAGCAGTTTTATCGCCACAAGCGGCTAAAAAGAGAGAAAATAGAGCAATTAATAGAAAATTTTTTAACTGTTTCATAAATATGTCCTTATTAAATAAAAATTAATCTGCAGAATAATAAAGTTTGCCGATCTCAATTTTAGCTCTGCCTTGAGATTCACGCCACTTATTAGTATCACGCAAAGAGTAAACACAACCGCAATACTCTTGTTGATAAAATTTCTCACGTTTACTAATTTCAATCATTCGTTGAGAACCTCCACCTTTACGCCAGTTATAATCCCAATAAATGACATCATCATATTTTTCAGCAGCACGATGACCGCAGCCGTTAATTTGATTCATATCTTTCCAACGAGAAATGCCGAGGCTGCTGGTAAACACAGGAAAACCGTGTTCGTGTGCATATTGAGCCGCTTTTTCAAAGCGCATATCAAAGCACATTGTGCAACGAATGCCACGTTCTGGCTCATCTTCCATCCCTTTTGCCCGTTCAAACCATTCAGCACGATCATAATCAGCATCAATAAATGGGATGTTATATTTTTCAGCAAACCGAATATTTTCTTCTTTGCGAATTAAATACTCTTTTTGAGGATGAATATTAGGATTATAAAAATAGATAGTGAAATCGATTTCCGAAGCAAGTAAAGCCTCCATTACCTCACCTGAACAAGGTGCACAGCAGGAGTGGAGCAATAGTTTGTTATGTCCGTCAGGCAAAGTTAATTTTGGACGAACAAAGGGGGCATTCGGATCTTTAGTAATTTTCTTTTTTCTCCCTCTAGAAATAGGAGGTATTTGTTGAATATCTGACATATTGTTTTCTTAATAATTACGTTCTACAGAAATTTTTGCAAGAGAAATTAATGCTTCTTTATATAGGCTATCATCAATAACAGAGAGTGCATCAATTGCTTTTTGGGCTTCCTGTTTTGCTTTTTCTATCGTATAGGTAAGAGATTTATATTTATCCATCATTGACTGAATTTTAGTAAGATATTTACGCCCGTGACCGTGTTCAATAATGGAGCGAATTAATTGTCGTTCATTTTCGCTGGCGTGTTGCATAGCGTGAAGTAGCGGCAATGTTGGCTTGCCTTCTTCCAAATCATCGCCAAGGTTTTTACCTAATTTATCCACATCAGCACAATAATCCAATACGTCATCAATCAGTTGGAATGCTGTTCCTAAATAACGACCATATAATTTCATTGCTCGTACTTGTTCTTCAGTTGCTTCGGATAATAGTGCCGAACATTCAGCTGCAACTTCAAAGAGACGTGCGGTTTTACTGTAAATAACCTGCATATAGCTCTGTTCAGTAGTATCAGGATCGTTACAGTTCATTAATTGCAACACTTCACCAGCAGCAATAACATTCACTGCATCCGACATTACTTGCATAACAGGCAATGAACCTAAACGAGCCATTAATTGAAATGCACGAGTATAGATAAAGTCACCGACTAAAACACTGGCAGCATTGCCGAAAATAGCATTTGCAGTATCTTTACCACGGCGCAAAGTTGACTCATCAACAACATCATCATGTAATAAAGTAGCCGTATGGATAAACTCAATAAATGTTGCACAGGTAATATGCCGATTACCTTGATAATTCAATGCATTAGCTACTAACACAGCAATTAATGGTCGAATACGTTTGCCGCCGCCGTTAATAATATAGAAGCTAAGTTGATTAATTAAAGCCACATCAGATTGTAATTGTTGTGAAATCATTGCGTTGACAGCTTGCATATCCTTAGCAGACAGCGCTTGAATTTCGTTTAAATCCATACTTCCCTTCATAATTGTTGTGCAAGAATTGTTAATACTATTAATGAGTTCCCAATTCTACCTTAAAAATTTAATTTCTAAAATTAAACTGTGAAATTAAGCAGATTTTTTATTTTGTTTAAAATCCGTGCTTGCTATTTTGTTTTTTTTTCCGTAAAATCCGCCACCTATTATGTGAATTTTACAAGTGCCAAGTTAGATAACTTTCGAGTTTGATTTGATGGTACTATTTTATTTAGCGGAGTTTTCTTCTATGTACGCGGTTTTCCAAAGTGGCGGCAAGCAACACAGAGTAAGCGAAGGTCAAGTTATTCGTTTAGAAAAACTTGAAGTGGCAACGGGTGAATCAGTTGAATTTGATTCAGTGTTGATGGTCGTTAATGGTGAAGATGTTAAAATCGGCGCTCCGGTTGTTACTGGTGCGAAAGTAGTGGCTGAAGTTGTAGCACACGGTCGTGGCGAAAAAGTTAAAATCGTTAAGTTCCGTCGTCGTAAACACAGCCGTAAGCAACAAGGTCATCGTCAGTGGTTCACAGAAGTGAAAATCACTGGGATTCAAGCATAATTTCAGAGGAGATCAAGTAGATGGCAACTAAAAAAGCTGGTGGTTCAACTCGTAACGGTCGTGATTCTGAAGCTAAACGCCTTGGTGTTAAACGCTTCGGTGGCGAGTCTGTATTAGCAGGCAATATCATTGTTCGTCAACGTGGTACTAAATTCCACGCAGGTAATAACGTTGGTATGGGACGTGACCACACTTTATTTGCAACAGCTGATGGTAAAGTGAAGTTTGAAGTGAAAGGTGACAAGGGTCGCAAATACGTAAGTATTGTCACTGAATAATTTGCTTATCAGTTTAATGAGAGTTTATAAACTGCACCCTAAAAAGGGTGCAGTTTTTTTATTTGTAGATTTTGATATTGGAGTGCTAAAGATGCCTGAATTACCGGAAGTTGAAACTACGAGAAAGGGGATTCAGCCTTATACCAAACATCAACGAATTGTTAAGTTGATTATTAGAACAGAAAAATTACGTTGGATTGTCAGTAAAGAGCTTTATCAAATTGAGAATGAAGAAATTTTGGATGTGCAACGTCGTGCAAAATACCTAATTTTTCAATTGGAGTGTGGATATATCATTGTGCATTTAGGAATGTCAGGATCGTTAAGAATTGTAACAGCAAAAGATGAGATAGATAAACACGATCATATTGATATGATTCTGTCGAATGGAAAAATTCTGCGTTATAACGATCCACGTAAATTTGGTGCTTGGCTATGGGTGGATTCAATACAGCATTTCTCTTTATTTTCAAAATTGGCACCTGAACCGTTGAGTGAAGAGTTTAATGGCGAGTATCTTTATCAGAAGAGTCGTAACCGGCATACGGCAGTGAAATCTTGGTTGATGAATAATGCCGTGGTTGTCGGTGTTGGTAATATTTATGCCAATGAAGTGTTGTTTAATTGTGGAATTTATCCTAATGATCCGGTTAGTTCTTTGAGTAAAGAAGATTGTGAACGCTTAGTAGCTAATATTAAACAGACATTACAGCAAGCGATTAAACAGGGTGGCACAACATTGCAAGATTTTATCCAGCCAGATGGTCGCCCTGGATATTTCCAACAATCACTCAATGTTTATGGCAGAAAGGGGGAAAATTGCCCAACCTGCGGACATTTGATTGAAATGGTAACTATCGGACAACGCAGTAGTTTTTATTGCCCTATTTGTCAGCCAGTCCGAATCTCTAAAAACTCAACAAAAATTGAAAAAATCAAAAAAAAATAACTATCTTGAGGGAGTGAATCACGGAAATTTGATCTAGATAACGTTTTTTTTTTCGAAAAAGGATTAGAATACAAAGTATGATTTTTTTATATTCAATTTGAAGGAAAATATTATGTCAGACTTAAAAGCCTATCTAGATTCAATTGGTATTCACAATGTTGCTGAAATTATTCATAACCCAAGTTATGAACAATTATTTGCAGAAGAAACCAAAGCAGATTTACAAGGTTATGAAAAAGGTCAAGTGACTGAGCTTGGCGCAGTTAATGTAATGACAGGTGTTTACACCGGTCGTTCTCCAAAAGACAAATTCTTCGTAAAAGATGATACAACAAAAGACACTATTTGGTGGACATCAGACGAATACAAAAATGATAACAAGCCTGTTACTCCTGAAGCTTGGAAAACTATCAAAAAATTGGCAACAGATGAATTAAGTGGTAAACGTCTATTTGTTGTTGATGCGTTCTGTGGTGCAAATGAAAGCTCACGCTTAAAATTACGTTTTGTAATGGAAGTTGCATGGCAGGCTCACTTTGTAACCAATATGTTCATTCGTCCAACTAAAGAAGAGTTAGCAAACTTCGGTGAACCTGATTTTGTTATTATGAACGCATCTAAAGCGAAAGTAGAAAACTACAAAGAATTAGGTTTAAATTCTGAAACTGCAGTTGTATTCAACTTGACTGAAAAAGTACAAGTTATTTTGAATACTTGGTATGGCGGTGAAATGAAGAAAGGTATGTTCTCTTATATGAACTACTTGCTTCCATTAAGAGGAATGGCGTCAATGCACTGTTCCGCAAACACCAGCAAAGATGGTAAAGAAACGGCTATCTTCTTCGGTTTATCAGGAACAGGTAAAACTACATTATCAACTGATCCGAACCGCTTATTAATCGGTGATGATGAACACGGTTGGGATGATGATGGTATCTTTAACTTTGAAGGTGGTTGCTATGCTAAAGTTATCAACCTTTCTAAAGAAAATGAGCCTGATATTTATAATGCAATCCGTCGCGATGCATTGTTAGAAAACGTCACTGTTGATGCAAACGGTAAAATTGATTTCGCAGATAAGAGCGTAACAGAAAATACTCGTGTTTCTTATCCAATTTATCACATTGAAAATATTGTTAAACCAGTTTCAAAAGCTGGCCCGGCAAATAAAGTAATCTTCTTGTCAGCTGATGCATTCGGTGTATTGCCGCCAGTATCTATCTTGACTCCTGAACAAACTAAATACTACTTCTTGTCAGGCTTTACTGCAAAATTAGCTGGTACAGAACGTGGTGTTACAGAACCAACTCCTACATTCTCTGCTTGTTTCGGTGCTGCATTCTTAAGTTTACACCCAACTAAATATGCAGAAGAGTTAGTGAAGAAAATGGAAGCTAATGGTGCGAAAGCATACTTGGTTAACACAGGTTGGAACGGTTCTGGTAAACGTATCTCTATTAAAGATACTCGTGGTATTATCAATGCGATTCTTGATGGTTCTATTGATAAAGCACCAACAAAAACAATTCCAGTGTTCAACTTTGAAGTTCCAACTGAATTACCTGGCGTAAACCCTGCAATCTTAGATCCTCGTGATACTTATGCAGAAAAAGGTGAATGGGAAAAACGTGCTGATGATTTAGCAGATCGTTTCACTAAGAACTTTGTGAAATATACTGGTAATGAAGCAGGTAAAGCACTTGTTGCAGCAGGTCCAAAAAAATAATTTAATTAAATGATGAAATAAGGAAAACACCTTGCCATAATGGTAAGGTGTTTTTTTATGAAAGTATTTTAGTACAGGAGGAGATAAAATGCGCCGAGTTAGAAGAAGTTCACTTAAAAATTTCAAAACATTAAGAATTCGTCGCTTGATGTTATTAAAGCGAATTCAAAAACGTAAACAATATATTCAAGCTCGTCATAGAATTCGTTTCTTGAAGGAACAAGAGTAATTTTATACTGTTTTTAGTTTAGTCTTAACTGGAGCGATAAAGCCATTAATAGCCAATACTAATAATGCGCTCCAGATAAGTCCATAACTAATATAGGCTTCTGTCGGCATTACGGTTCCTAAGATTGTTATCGAAAGAATAAATAAAAGTGAAGGCTCAATATAACTCAACAAGCCGAATAACTTCATTGGCAAAATAGCACTGGAACGAATATTAAATGTCATAGATAAGGCGCTTACAGCACCTAATAATGGCAGCAATAACCAATAACGAGATTCGGAAGATATTAATTGCCAAATCTCTTGTTGTGGCAATAGATAGAACAACGCAAAAGGTGCAATTAAGGTTAAATCAAAAGTCAGCCCAAGCAACGCAGGAATATTAAGAATTCTTCTTGAGAGATAATAAGGAGGATAAAGCAAAACTACCCATAATGTTGTCCAAGAAAAGGCGTGAGTATGGTAAAGCTGATTTAAAATTCCGCAGACAGCAAGTATTAAGGCAAGTAGTTGCAATTTCGTCAGTTGTTCTTTCCAAATTAATTTCCCGAAAAAAACCATCATTAATGGAAATAAGAAGTAACCTATTGCAACATTTAATCCTTCCCCGTTAATCGGAGCCCACATAAATAAGCATAGCTGGCTTGCCAAAATAGCAGTACCTATTAACATAATTACCCAGTTTTTGAATGAGGAACCAAGTTTTTGCAAAATAAATGGTAAGATTTCTTTCCGATTTGAACTTAAAAGTGTTAATAACCAGAATCCGAAAAAAGTAACAACAATACGCAAGGCAAAGATAGAGACACCGGAAAGTGGCTGCATTGCATAGCTGAATAAAAACAAGGAGCTAAATAGGATTTGAGATAAAATGCAAAGCATAATTCCGATAATTAATGGGTTCATTAACATCTCCTTAGTGATTAGTTGTTATACGACAACTGTTCTCAAATTTAGCAATTTATCAAGCAAATTTAAAGATGAAAGAGTTGGAAAGACTGATACGATTTGTATGTGTTATTATCAATTCTTCTTTAAATCAAACTAAAAATCTTAATATAACAAAAAGGATTACCTCAAAGAGATAATCCTTTTTCATCAAAAACTCTACTGAAATTATTGGTTGCTTTGAACGTAATCGATAGCAGATTGAACCGTAGTAATTTTTTCAGCTTCTTCATCAGGAATTTCGATATCAAATTCTTCTTCTAAAGCCATTACTAATTCAACAGTATCTAAAGAATCAGCACCTAAATCTTCAACAAAAGATGCTTCTGGTTTCACTTCTTCTTCTTTAACGCCTAATTGTTCAACAATAATTTTTTTTACGCGTTCTTCAATACTCATTTGTTAATTCCCTATTTATTTGTTCTGCAAAAGGAGAAATTGTATGCATAATAAATTAAGTTGCAACTGCTAAATTAAAGGTCTAACTTTACCTCTAACAAGAAGGTCAAAATCTGTATGCATACATTGACCAAAGTTACATACTCAATGGCAATTCTAACATTAAGCGAACTTGATTGCTATGCTTTTTGTTTAACCTAATATATCGTATTGCCGGAATATGTTTTGCTGTTACAAAAGTATAACAGCAGGTTAATTCATATACATACCACCGTTTACATGTAATGTTTCGCCGGTAATATAACTCGCATCATCAGAAGCTAAGAAAGCAACTGCTTTAGCAATATCCTTCGGATCACCTAAACGACCTGCTGGCACTTGTGCTAACGTTGCTGCTTTTTGTTCTTCGGTAAGTGCATCCGTCATATCGGTAGCAATAAAACCTGGTGCTACAACATTCACTGTAATGCCACGAGAAGCAACTTCTTTTGATAAGGCTTTAGAGAAGCCGATGATACCGGCTTTAGCCGCACAATAGTTGGCTTGCCCAGGATTTCCCATTGAGCCGACAACAGAACCGATACTAATAATACGACCGAAGCGTTTTTTCATCATACTGCGTAAAACAGCTTTTGAGAGATGGAAAACGGAACTTAAATTAGTTTGCAAAATAATATCCCAATCTTCTTCTTTCATTCGCATCATTAGATTATCACGGGTAATGCCAGCATTATTGACGAGAACATCTATTTCACCGAACTGTTGCTTAACTTGATCTAATAATGCGTTGATAGATTCTAAAGAGGTAACATTTAATACCAATCCTTTCCCATTCTTTCCTAAATAGTCGGAAATAGCGTCAGCACCTTTTTCACTGGTTGCGGTACCAATAACGGTAAACCCTTTGCTGACTAACTCTTCAGCTATTGCTTTCCCGATTCCTCGGCTAGCGCCTGTTACTAAAGCTATTTTCTGCATAATTTCTCCTTTCATTTTTTATGCATTTTTTAAGTTTTCCACTTCGGTAAGGGAAGTAGTATCATTGACGGCATAGGATTGAATATTGGCACTAATACGTTTATTTAATCCAGTAAGAACTTTATTTGGTCCGATTTCAAATGCAATTTCAATACCTTGCTGATCCATTTTTTCTACGGTTTCAGTCCAACGCACAGGATTATAAAGTTGGCGTACCAATGCGTGACGAATTGCATTAGGATCATTTTCTGCTTTTACATCAACATTATTAATCACGGCAATTTGAGGCTGCTTAAATGAGATAGATTCCAATGCTACAGCTAATTGATCTGCTGCTGGCTTCATTAATGCACAGTGTGAAGGTACGCTTACCGCTAACGGTAATGCTCGTTTAGCTCCAGTTTCTTTGCATAAAGTTGCTGCACGTTCAACAGCAGCTTTATTGCCTGCAATCACTACTTGTCCCGGAGAATTAAAGTTTACAGCGGAAACTACTTCTCCCTCAGCGGCTTGTTGGCAAGCAGAAATAATTTTTTCATTATCTAAACCGATAATGGCATACATTGCTCCAGTTCCTTCAGGCACAGCTTGTTGCATCAATTTACCGCGTAATTGCACTAATTTGATCGCATCTTGAAAATCAATCACTCCAGCGCAAACTAAAGCAGAATATTCTCCTAAACTGTGTCCTGCCATTACTGTGGGTTGTAAATCCGGATATTGTTGTTGCCATACACGGAAAATAGCGACTGAGGCAGCTAATAGTGCCGGCTGAGTCTGCCAAGTTTTATTCAGTTCTTCAGCTGGGCCTTGCTGTACTAATTCCCAAAGATCGTAATCTAACACCTCTGAAGCTTGTTTAAATGTTTCTTCCACTACCGGATATTGTGTAGCCAATTCGGCTAACATTCCTACAGATTGAGAACCCTGTCCAGGGAAAACCATTGCAAATTTTTTCATTTAATAACCTTTTTGTAATTATAAAAACTTAATAACGGACTAATGCAGAACCCCAAGTCCAGCCACCACCGAATGCTTCTAATAATAATAGTTGTCCTCGCTTGATACGACCATCGCGAATCGCTTCGTCTAGTGCTGTTGGCACAGTTGCGGCACTAGTATTAGCATAGCGATCAAGCGTTATCACAACTTGAGACATATCCATATCTAATTTTTTTGCGGTAGCGCTAATAATGCGTAAATTGGCTTGATGAGGAACCAACCAATCAATATCTTTCTTATCAAGATGATGAGAACTTAGTGTTTCTTCAACTACATTGGATAGTTGGCTTACTGCTAATTTGAATGTGGCATTACCTTGCATAGAGATATAGCCGGATTTTTCATCGTGATGTTGAGTCTGTGATAAGGTTAACATTCCATCCATATCAGAGGAAGCGTGTAGATGAGTTGAGATAACGCCTTCATTTTCACTTGCTTCCAAAATAACGGCACCAGCACCATCACCAAACAGGACGACAGTGCTGCGATCAGTTTCATCGAGATGACGAGAATTTAAATCTGCACCGATAACTAAAGCTTTTTTTACCTGATTATTACGCACAAACTGATCTGCTATGCTTAATGAGTAAATAAAACCAGTGCAAGCTGCCGCAACATCGAAAGCAATAGCATCTTTAATGCCGAGAATACCTTGGATCTGACAAGCCGCACTTGGGTATGAGTGTGAGTTTGTAGTTGTTCCTACTACGATCAGATCAATCTCTTGTGGATCAATATTTGCTGTTTGTAATGCCTGCTTTGCTGCATTTGCCCCCATAGTAGCAACGGTTTCGTCTTCTGCTGCAATACGGCGTTCTTTGATACCGGAACGAGTTGTGATCCATTCATCAGAAGTGTCAACCATTTTTTCTAAATCAGCATTTGTTCTAATTTTTTGCGGAAGGTAACTACCTGTCGCTAATATTCTGCTATACATAGTTATCTCATTTTATTGTTTGAAAAGTGGCATAATCATAATGTGTTACACCAATATATTTTTAATCAAAAACCGGTTCACAATTTACAAGAAAATTGAGTGAATTAGTAATAAACAGGCTTCGTGATCTTGATAATATAATTACTTATCAGTATAAGTTAATACGCTATAGCTGCGATTTTTGCCCCAACGAAACCTTGCTTGATAATGATGCTGTTTATCTGCTATCCTCGCTGTTCCTGCACTTAAACTATCTGATTAAAATCGTTGGAAATATTATCGCACTTTTATAGATAATCAAAAGTTTTGTTAACGTTTAATGTAATTCGTTGAGTATTTTTTCCGGAATATTTTTGTTTACTTGGGTAATAGCGTGTTTAATTGCTGTAGCAAAAGCATTACTGTTTGAACTTCCGTGGCTTTTTACAATAACAGACTGTAAGCCTAATAATGACGCACCGCTATGTTTATCTGGGTTGAAAGATTGTAATTGCTGATATTTTTCTTTCAGCATATGGCGAAGAATCTGTTTAAACCAACTTGCACACCATATTGGATGAGTGGATTGATTCTGTTTCAATAGCTGAATAATATTTTTAGCCGTACCTTCCAGTGTTTTCAAGGCAATGTTACCGTTAAACCCATCTGATACGATCACATCAGCATAGTGGTTAAGCAGCTGATCACCCTCAATAAAACCGATGTAATTAATGTTAATGTCTTTCTCAAGCAAAGTAGCTGCTTCACGAATTGCAGGCAAGCCTTTGATTGCCTCAATGCCTATATTTAGCAATGAAACGCGTGGATAAACCAGATCCAACATATTTTCTGCAAAAATTGCCCCCATTCTAGCAAATTGATATAGCTGTTCAGCATTGGTTTCAATATTAGCACCTAAATCCAACATCACAGTATGGCGACCGTTCATTGTTGGTAATAATGAAACTAATGCCGGACGTTGGATTCCCGGAATAGGTTGAATCAAAATCTTTGATAACCCCATTAATGCACCGGTATTACCGGCACTAACGCAAGCAGCAGCACTATTTTTTTGCACGGCTTCGATTGCCAACCGCAGTGAAGTGCCTTTGCTATAGCGTAATGCTTGAGTAATGGAGGTGTCTGAAAAAATTTGACGATCGCAATGATGAACAATAATACGTTGTGAAAGCGATTTATCAATTTGAGGAAGATATTGTTGGATGGCGTTATGATCACCAAAAAACAAAAAACGAAGCGTTGGATGTTCTTCCAACACTTGAATTGCGGCTGGGACAGTGATACGGGGACCAAAGTCCCCGCCCATCATATCTAACGCAATGGTTAGACTCAATGTATTACCTTTAGACGAAAATTATTTGATTTTACGACCACGGTAATAACCATCAGCAGTAACGTGATGGCGTAAATGAGTCGCACCAGTTTCTTTATCGATAGAAACCGCAGCAGTAGTTAACGCATCGTGAGATCGACGCATATCACGTCTTGAACGAGATTTTTTATTCTGTTGAACAGCCATTGGCTATACTCCTAACTATTTTTGCTTCTTTAAACTAGCTAACACAGCGAACGGGTTCGGTTTCTTTGCCAACTCTTCAGGCAATTCACCAAAAACCTGTTCGTCCTCGGACACTTCACAGTGTTCTGGTTCATGCATTGGAACCAACGGAAGTGAAAGGAGAAGTTCATCCTCAATCACTGCCAATAAATCTATTTCCCCAAAATCGTTTAGTTCGATTGGTTCATAAATTTCAGGTAACACATCAGCCTGATCCAAATTAGACACTGGACTGTAACTAAAAGTGCAAGATAGATGATAAGGAAACGGTTGTCCGCAGCGTTGACATATCAACATTACATCAACCTCCGCTTTGCCCTGCATTACAACTAATTTTTGCGGATCAATTGTAAAGCTTAACTCCGCCTCAACATCACTCAGCACTTGATTAACCGCTTCCGCCAAACGCACGAGCTGATTACGAGAATAATAACCCTCATAATTCAAACGTCTTTGTGCAGATTTAACCGGATCAACGGTTAAGGGTAGTTTTACCTTTTTCATAGGGTGCAAATATTAACGTTAGATACAACAATAGTCAAAGGAAATACAGATTTTTTCTTAGTTTTTGTGATTAAAAGCTATATATTCAAGTTGAAAAAATAAACATCTTTGCTTGAAAATTGCAGAATAGACCCAACTTGTTATAATCCGCTATTTACCGAATAACGGAGTTATATTTATTTTCTATTTAAGAGGGAAGCAAATTGAACAAGACGATCACCTACTTTGATAAATTAAAAGTCGCCTTTCATTATTTATTGCCGCAGTTGGCGATAACACGTGCTGCCGGCTGGTTAGCAGAAAAACAATGGGGAGCGGTGACACATACGATAATTCGTCTTTTTGCTAAAAAATATCGTATTAATATGGATGAAGCGCAGTTTTCCGATGCTAAAGATTATGCTTCATTTAATCAATTTTTTATTCGACCGCTAAAAGAAGGTGCAAGACCGATCAATCAAGATCCGAAAGCGTTATGTTTGCCGGCGGACGGAAGAGTGAGCCAACTTGGCAAGATCGAGCAGGATCGTCTTATTCAAGCGAAAGGGCACTATTTTAGCTTAACCGATCTATTGGCAGGTGATGACAAAATGAGTGAATTGTTCAAAAATGGACAATTTATCACTACCTATCTTTCACCACGAGATTATCACCGCGTGCATATGCCGTGTACAGGCACATTACGCCAAATGATTTATGTGCCGGGTGAGCTTTATTCTGTGAATCCATTTTTAGCGGAACATATTCCGCATCTGTTTTCACGCAATGAACGCGTTATTTGCCTTTTTGATACTGAATTCGGTCCGATGGTGCAAATTTTAGTCGGTGCAACCATTACCGCAAGTATCAGCACGGTTTGGGCAGGTGTTATCAATCCACCGCGTCCGGGAGAGATTAAATCTTGGTCTTATCCGGAAAAAGGGGAAAGCGGCGCCGTTACTTTGGAAAAAGGCGCAGAGATGGGGGCATTTCGCTTGGGATCAACTGTTATTAATTTGTTCGCGCCGGATCAAGTAGAATTAGCGCAATATTTACATCAAGATACTGCCGTAAAAGTCGGTGAGTTGCTTGCACGAAAAGTAGAATAATCATTTACCACAACAATAAAGGAAACATTATGTCGAAACAATTTTTTGATCAAGTCAGTTTAGAAAGCGTAGAGGCAAAAGGCAGCTACGGTATCGGTTTGCAAATCGGACAACAATTAATTTCAAGTCAGTTAGATATTGATGAAGTTGCTGTAGCGAAAGGGATTTTTGATGCATTAAATCAAAATGAAGCAGCATTAGATCAACAACAAATCAGCTCTGCATTGCAAGAACTTCATCAACGTGTTGAAGAAAAACAAAAAGTGTTATTCAAAGAAATTGAAGAAGCAGGTAAAGCATTCCTTGCTGAAAATCGCCAACATCCGGATGTTGTTGAAACGGAAAGCGGTTTGCAATATCAAATTTTAACCAAAGGCGAAGGTAAAATCCCGGCAAAAACCGATAAAGTGCGTGTTCACTACACCGGTTCTTTAATTGACGGCACCGTTTTCGATAGCTCAGTACAACGTGGACAACCGGCAGAATTCCCGGTAAACGGTGTTATCGCAGGCTGGATCGAAGCATTAAGTATGATGCCTGTCGGTTCAAAATGGCGTTTAGTGATTCCTCACCACCTTGCTTACGGCGAACGTGGCGCAGGCGCATCAATTCCACCATTTAGTACCTTGGTGTTTGAAGTTGAGTTATTGGATGTGCTTTAATTAATTTAGTTCTATCAAAAAAGCTACACTTGAGGGTGTAGCTTTTCTATTCTATTAATCTATTTCGTTATTCATATTTTATTCCAACACTTTCCCTTTCAATTCCGGAATAAGGAATAACGTGGCGAGCATATCGATAAAATAGATTAATGCTAAGAAAGCGATAGCGAATTTAAATGAGTAGGCGGCAACCAAGGCACCGACTACCACCGGACCGAAGCCGCCGACGGCACGACCTAAATTGAACAGCACATTTTGTGCGGTTGCACGCGCTTTTGTCGGGTAGGCTTCAGACATCAATGCGCCGTATCCGCCCATCATTCCGTTCACGAACATTCCTAAAAATGCACCGACGATTAACATTAATTCCGGTGTGGTGAGTTGGGAATAAAGTACAACGCTGATAATGGCACCAAGCTGGAATAATAGAAAGCTTGGCTTGCGTCCGATACGATCCGCTAATTGTCCGAATAACCAAATGCCGAACATCATTCCGATAATAGTAGCAGCTGTCCATAAACCGGATTTTGTTAAACTGAAACCTAGCTGTTTGGAAAGGTAATTCGGTAGCCAAATCATTATGCCGTAATAGCCGAAATTCTGTACGGAAGTCAGTACAACCACGCCTAAACTTACCTTAGTGGTTGCTTTGTCTTTAATTAATTGCTTGAACGATGTGAATAAAGAGGTTTGTGTTTGTGGGTTTTGTTTTTGTACAAAAATTTCCGGTTCGTGCAGGTGTGAACGTAAATACCACGCCACAAAAGCAGGGATGATACCGACTAAAAACATTCCGCGCCAACCTATATAGGGTAATAATAGCGGAGTTAGCAGGGCGGCTGCTAATACGCCAACTTGCCAGCCTAGTGCCACGTAAGCTGAGGCTTTAGCTCGATGACGAGCCGGCCACGCTTCTGCTGCCAATGCCATCCCGATACCAAACTCACCACCTAAACCAATGCCGGCAATAGTACGATAAATCAATAAATCCCAATAACCTTGAGCAAAGGCACATAGACCGGTAAAAACTGCAAATAACACGATTGTCCACGTTAAAACTCGAATACGTCCATAGCGGTCACTCAATGCGCCGAAAATAATACCACCAGCGACAGCGCCAATAAGTGTCCAAGTGACTAATGAACCGGCTTGTGCTGGAGTGAGAAGTAGATCGGAGGAAATAGCGGTGAGCATAAAGCCCAAAATAAGAAGATCAAAACCGTCCATAGCATAACCGACGGCAGAACCAAGCAAGGCTTTCCAGCCATAGGCATTAACTTTTTGTATCATAAATCGTCCTTTTGTTGCTCACTGGCAACATCATTAAAACTAGAATAATAGCTTCCTGCCTCACAGGGCAAAAATTGCCTAATTTTAGGATTATTTGAGGTGCGATTCAATGGTTAGTGCTAAATAATATAGTGAAAAATAGAGTACGATGTTTTTAGAAACATCGTACTTTTTTAATTAGACTTTAATGCGGTTACTTAAACCGACATAAATGCAGAAGATAAACCCGATGATCACCACATACGGTGTAAATTGGCTGACACCGGCACCGGAAGCTGCAAGGGAGAAATTGTGAGCAGCTGCAGCACCGAGTAACATTCCGAGAATGAACAGAGCTGAATCATTATCACCTTCGCCGATATGTATCAACTGTTTACCCGGGCAACCGCCGCCTAAGGAGAAACAGAGACCACATAATGCCATTGCAAGGAAATTCCAAATAACATCATTATGCGCTATCGGTTGTTTATCAAAACCGAGATGGAATTGCCCCAAAATCACATTGGTAATAACCGTGAAGAGAATAAGTGCCAAAACGCCGTTTAATAAATGACTGTCGCGGAACAGAATAAAATTACGGAATGCGCCGACAGAACAGAAACGGGATTTTTGCATTACAATGCCGATAATTACACCACCACCAAGTGATAGCCAAAGATTGGCGTGTTGGGCGGCTGGACCTTTTTCAGAGAAGAAAATAGGAAGATTCTCGCCAAATTTAAATTCAGTGATTAAGAAAATAAACAAGGCGACAACAAATAGGATTGGAATAATAGCAGAAGATTTGCTTTGTTCGCTAACTTTGCCTAAAGAGAATCCTCGATTAGCAAAGAAAATCCCACCAACAATACCTGCAATAAGTCCGGCAATGCCGGCAACTGCGGTTAAATCGCCGCCGCCTAAACGTAGAAATGCTCGCCACGGACAGCCTAGGAAAATCAATGCACCAAGCATAGCGAAAAAACCGAGCAAAATTCGAGTGATTGGTGCGGAGCTAGCTCGAGGTTTGAACTCTTTGGCAAAAAATGCACTGATTAGCGCACCGAAAATCAAGCCGATAAGTTCCGGACGGATATATTGAAGAGGAGCGGAACGATGAAGCCCTAAAGCACCGGATGTATCTCGTAAGAAACAAGCAGCGCAGAACCCCATATTGCCGGGATTGCCTTCATAGGTTAGAAGTGGAGCAATGATACCAAGTGCAGCACCTGCAACCACAGGCCAAGTGAAAATTTTCATAATTAGACCCTTGTGATATCAGAAAAATGGACGTTATTTTGGGGAGGACAACAGTTGTCGAGATCAAAATAACTAAAATTAAATTTTAATTGTCTTAACCAAGGTTAAAGACGCAAGAATTATAAGGGAATTGGGTAATGGGTAAAGCGAGGGAATTTAAAAATTTGAAGTGCGTCAAAGAAAATTTAACTAGCTAGGAGAAACATAACCTTATCTTTTCGGACAAGGTTATGTTCCAGATGATTATTTCTTCCAATTTTTCAAGGCATTAGCAAAGGCGTTGCCCATTGTTGAAACAGATGGTGAATGACGGCGTTTTGCAGTTGATTGGGGTATACTGCTTTTATGCGTTGTATGAGAACGGTTTGTTTGCTCATCTAAACGCATTGTCAAAGCAATACGTTTGCGATCTACGTCAATCTCCAATACTTTAACTTTAACAATATCGCCAGTTTTTACTACATTATGCGGATCTTCAACGAATTTATCGCTTAAAGAAGAAATATGCACTAAGCCATCTTGATGGACACCAATATCTACGAATGCCCCAAAGTTGGTAACATTGGTAACGGTTCCTTCTAAGACCATTCCCGGTTTGAGATCGCTAATTTGTTCTACTCCTTCTAAGAAAGTTGCGGTTTTAAATTCACCACGAGGATCACGTCCCGGCTTTTCCAATTCTTTTAAAATATCGGTTACAGTTGGTAAACCAAAGAGCTCATCAGTGAATTGTGTCGCACTTAATTGATGTAATACAGAGGAGTTACCCATTAATTCTCCTAAAGATGAATTTGTTGCTTGCAAAATTTTCTCAACGATAGGGTAGGCTTCTGGATGAACGCTAGAAGCATCAAGCGGATTATTCCCATCGATAATGCGCATAAATCCAGCACATTGCTCAAAGGCTTTCGGCCCTAGACGAGGCACGTTCTTTAATTGTTCTCGATTGGAAAAACGTCCGTTTTCATTACGATAATTAATAATATTTTGTGCTAATGTTTTGCTCATTCCCGCAACTCGAGCTAGTAGTGGGGAAGAAGCAGTATTGAGATCAACACCAACAGCATTCACACAATCCTCTACAACAGCATCAAGTTTACGGGCCAATTGTGTTTGATTAACATCGTGTTGATATTGACCGACACCAATCGCTTTTGGTTCAATTTTTACTAATTCAGCTAACGGATCTTGTAAACGGCGAGCGATTGAAACTGCTCCGCGTAAAGAGACATCAAGTTGAGGAAATTCTTGTGCAGCGAATTCAGAGGCGGAATAGACAGAAGCACCGGCTTCACTGACAATCACTTTTTGTGCTTTCCAATCTGGTTTTGCTTTTAATAATGTTTCAACAAAACGTTCTGTTTCTCGAGAAGCAGTTCCATTACCTATAGCAATCAATTCAACATTATATTTTTTACCAAGCTGATAAAGCGATGCTGCTGCTTGGCTCTCTTGTCCTGTATGTGGATAAATCGCAGTGGTATCTAACAATTTCCCGGTATTATCAATTACAGCCACTTTTACACCGGTTCGTAAACCGGGATCCAACCCCATTGTAGTTTTCGCACCTGCGGGAGCAGCCATTAATAGAGCGGATAAGTTCTTTGCAAAAACATTAATTGCTTCTTCTTCAGCACGCTCACGTAGAGCGGACATTAATTCAGTTTCCAAATGAAGTGCAACTTTAATTTTCCACGTCCAAGCAATAACCTGTTGTCGCCAACTATCAGCAGGCTGTCCGTTAAACTGAACATTTAAATGGGTACGAATAATGTCTTCGCAATAACTATAATTACCCTCTTCCTGCATCGGGTCAGCATTCAACGATAAAGTTAGAATGCCTTCGTTACGACCACGCAACATAGCCAATGCACGATGAGAAGGCACATTTTTCAATAATTCACGATGATCAAAATAATCTTGGAATTTCTCACCTTCTTTTTCTTTTCCAGTAATAACTGTTGATACCAACTCTGCATTATTACTGAGATAATGACGTACTTTTGCTAACAGTTGTGCATCCTCTGCAAAACGTTCCATTAAAATATATCTAGCCCCGTCCAAAGCTGATTTCACATCAGTAATGCCTTTAGTGTCATCAATATATTTTTCCGCCTCGTTTTCAGGATGATATTGCGGTTCATTCCATAATAATTCTGCCAAGGGTTCAAGCCCTGCTTCAATTGCAATTTGCCCACGAGTGCGGCGTTTAGGTTTATAAGGAAGATAAAGATCTTCTAATTCAGTTTTACTTTGCGTCTGTTCGATAGCTTGGCGTAAGTCATCAGTTAATTTCCCCTGTTCTTCAATAGATTTAAGAATAGTTTGACGACGGTCGTCCAGCTCACGTAAATAAGTTAAACGGCTTTCAAAATGGCGTAATTGGGTGTCATCCAAGCCACCGGTTACCTCTTTACGATAACGCGCAATAAAAGGAATGGTGTTGCCCTCATCCAATAAATTGATGGCGGCAAGAATTTGTCTGCTTTGAACATTTAGCTCATCCGCAATAATTTGGCTAATAGTTTGGTTTAACATCACTTTTTCATTCTTTAGTAAAAAATCACCGCCCAATTATAGGCGGTGATGGTTGGAAATGGGAAGAGGATAAGCATATTTATGTTGCAATTCACAGAAGAATACATAATGTATTGTTCTATGAGTTATTTTGATTAACTTTGTATTTATCCTATATTCAAACTCGACAGCGATCGCATCACCAAATCCACATCTTTATTTTCTAGTTCGTGAATAATGTGCAGATAGGTTTTTTGTGTGGTAGTGATGCTGGCGTGTCCTAATCGTCTTGCCACACTGGCGATAGAAACGCCGGCAAAAAGCAGTAGTGAAGCGTGGGTGTGGCGTAATCCGTGTACCGTAATAATCGGAATCGCTGCTTTTTTACAATAACGTTCAATGAGATCATTAATTGTAGAGTTATAAACTTTTTCGTAGTTAGGCAGAAAAATCGGAATATTTTCCGGACAATGGCGAATTAATTGTGCAAATTGAATGATGGTTTGCCAATCCAACTGAACCTTGCGAATGGAAGAGCGATTTTTAGTGGGCAAAAAACCGCCTTCGTTTTTGTAGTCCCAAGTTTTATTTATTGTCAGTGTTTGCCGTGCAAAATCAAAATCTTTTGGCGTAACCGCAAGGGCTTCTGAAAAACGCAATCCTGTTTTGGCAATCAATAAAATCAGCCAGTCAAAACTTAATTTTTCACTTAAATTAAGCTGATGAATAAGGGTTTGTAATTCATATTGGCTGAGATATTTCGGTTTTTTCTCGCGTGGAATTTTGCCTTTAATAATTGCTTTACGTGTAGGATCACGAATAACTAATCCTTCATCAACCGCATCTAAAATTGCCCCTTTAATTTGATGATGAAAATCCATCACAGTTTGCCGCTCGTGGTTGTTGGCGTAGTCATTGAGCAGTTGTTGATAGCTAATGCGGTTGAGATCGCACAGCCGTAATTTGGGAGCGAGGCGAATCAACCAAGTGTGGCTCATTTGGTATTTAGCGAGGGTTACGGGACGGATCGCACCTTCTTTATAAATACTGATCCAACGTTTGAAATAGCGGTGAAAAAGTTCTTGATTAGTTAATTGCATAATGATGTCCTCTCTATTATTGGGTTAAAAGTTATACAACACAATTTAAGAACACTTTGTTGATGAGTTACATTTTGCAAGAATTTTGTATTATTTTTATTATATTTTTCTAATAACTTACGCTTATGAAGAGTAATGAGCCGATCTAGCCGTCTGAAAAGTGCACCGATTTTTTGTTGTTCGGGGAGGGTGGGATGAATAATAGGAATTTCTTCAATTTCACCTTTATTGGTTTTTTTAGGAAGTGCAACGTGTAGCGTTCTTTTCCAAAGTTCTTTTTGAATTAGATCGCTTTCTATTAATGGCTTTAGATATTCAGATAAAACTAATTTAGACTTTAGTAAAGCTAGACTTACATAATAAGCAAGTCTTTGATTTGTATTGACTATATTAATTGTTCCTATATCACCTATTCTTGTCATTAAAACATCACCGCGAGTAGGATATGTTTTAAACTCTCTCTTAAAGTCATCTTCTGATATAAACTTATCAGAAATCATAGTTTCAATATTTTCAACACTTAAAAACATTATCCCTGACTTTTTATAATTAGGTGTTTGGTGTGTTCCATCATAAATTTCCGCCACCGCCCCAGCTTGCACTTTTTTTAGCATAACAGACTTAATTCAAAAAAATTTCCAACTGCTGGCGTATCTTAACGTATTCAACCAATCGTAAATGATCGAAGTGGTCTTCAGCTTCATATGTTACGAAGATGCTAGCTAGCAACACGCTGGTATTTGCAAATATCAAGACAACTTTGTGGGTGAGTAGGATATAGTGATTTCAGTAAGTGAGTCTGGGCAACTTTGACACGATTCATAGAAAATAAAAGTCCGATCTTTGATCGGACTCAGACCGCTATCTTGCGGATAGCGGTTAAAAGGAGGGATTTATGTATTATTGTTTAGCTTCCATTTTTCCATCAACAAAGTTGATTTCAATAGTCTTATCTGGCAATAGTTCACCTGATAAGATTTGTTGGGCAAGTGGATTTTCTACAAGATTTTGGATTGCCCGTTTTAATGGTCTTGCGCCATATATTGGGTCATAACCAACTTGACCTAAGTAATCTAGTGCCTGTTCACTAAAATGTAATAAATAACCACGTTCTTTCATACGGTTGATTAAACGTTGCAACTGAATTGATGCAATCGCACGAATATTTTCTTTAGCAAGTGGGTGGAAGACCACAGTTTCATCAATACGATTAATAAATTCTGGGCGGAAGTGTTGTCCAACCACAGACATTACCAATTCTTTCATTTCGCCATAACTAAGATCACCAGCCTGAGATTGAATTAAATCTGAACCCAAGTTGGAAGTCATAATTACCACAGTGTTGCGAAAATCAACTGTACGACCTTGACCATCAGTTAAACGTCCGTCATCAAGTACCTGCAATAAAATATTGAAGACGTCACGGTGTGCTTTTTCTACTTCATCAAGTAAAACGACAGAATATGGACGACGGCGAACAGCTTCGGTTAAATAACCACCTTCTTCGTAACCAACATATCCTGGAGGTGCACCGACCAAACGAGAAACGGAATGTTTTTCCATAAATTCTGACATATCGATTCTGATCATTGCATCTTCACTGTCGAATAGGAAATTTGCCAATGTTTTACACAATTCGGTTTTACCAACACCAGTTGGTCCTAAGAATAGGAATGAACCAATTGGACGATTTGGATCGGATAATCCAGCACGACTACGACGAATAGCGTTTGCTACTGCCTCAACTGCTTCGTTCTGTCCAATAACGCGTTTATGTAACTCATCTTCCATTCTCAATAATTTTTCTTTTTCACCTTCCATCATTTTAGCAACAGGAATACCGGTCGCACGAGAAAGCACTTCAGCGATTTCTTCATCGGTAACACGATAACGCAATAGACTCATTTCTTTGCCTTCTGCATTTTCAGCCTGTTCTAATTGTTTTTCCAACGCTGGAATGGTGCTGTATTTCAATTCAGACATTTTCGCAATATCACCGGCACGATAAGCCTGTTCCATTTTAGTTTTGGCATTATCTAATTCAGCTTTGATATGTTGTGCGCCGGAAAGTGCAGCTTTTTCGCTCTTCCAAACTTCTTCAAGTTCAGAATACTCTTTCTCTTTTTCTGCCAACTCTTTTTCTAACATTTCAAGGCGTTTACGGCTAGCATCGTCTTCTTCTTTTTGTAACGCTTGTTGTTCAAGTTTTAATTGAATAATACGGCGTTCCAATTTATCTAATGGTTGTGGTTTTGAATCGATTTCCATACGAATGCTTGAAGCCGCTTCATCAATTAAGTCAATCGCTTTATCCGGAAGCTGACGATCCGAAATATAACGATGAGAAAGTGTTGCTGCCGCTACAATCGCCGGGTCGGTAATTTGTACGTGGTGGTGAATTTCATAACGCTCTTTCAAACCACGCAAGATGGCGATGGTATCTTCCACGCTTGGTTCATCAACCAACACTTTTTGGAAACGGCGTTCTAATGCTGCATCTTTTTCAATATATTGACGATATTCATCCAATGTTGTCGCACCGACGCAGTGTAATTCACCACGTGCCAATGATGGTTTCAACAAGTTACCGGCATCCATTGCACCGTCTGTTTTACCAGCACCGACCATAGTGTGAATTTCATCAATAAATAGGATAATTCGACCTTCTTCTTTTGCGATTTCATTTAGTACTGCTTTTAAGCGTTCCTCAAATTCACCACGATATTTTGCACCAGCAATTAATGCTCCCATATCCAAAGAGAGTACACGTTTATGTCGTAATCCTTCAGGTACTTCCCCATTAACGATACGTTGTGCCAAACCTTCAACGATAGCAGTCTTACCAACCCCTGGTTCACCGATTAACACCGGATTATTTTTGGTACGACGTTGCAACACCTGGATGGTACGGCGGATTTCATCATCACGACCGATAACCGGATCCAATTTACCGCTTTCTGCCCTTGCGGTTAAATCAATAGTATATTTTTGTAATGCCTGACGGGTTTCTTCCGCACCGGCATCATTGACGTTTTCGCCACCACGCATTTTATCAATACTCGCTAATAAATTTTGTCTGGTTAAACCGCTTTTCTTCAATACATCACTTAGTTTGTCGGAACTTTCCAAAGCGGCTAATACGAAAAGTTCAGATGAGATAAATTTATCATTGCGTTGTTGCGCAAATTTATCACATAAATTCAACATTCTGGCTAATGCCGGCGAAAGCTGGACATCACCACCGTTACCCGAAACTTGAGGTAAACGATCGATCTCTTGGCTAATTGCTTGGCGTAATTGAGCAACATTAACACCGGAAGCAGTAAGCAACGGCGCAACGGAACCACCTTCTTGATTCAATAATGCGCTCATTAAATGCACCGGCTCAATATATTGCTGATCTTTGCCTAACGCTAAAGATTGTGCTTCAGCCAATGCCTGTTGGAATTTGGTTGTTAATTTTTCAAAATTCATATAATCCTCCTAGACGATGTTTCGTCATTCACGGGAGATAAAATGGGTACGTTTTAAATTGTTTCAAGAGGAAAATAAAAAATATATGCAAAAAATTGAATATAAAAGAAAGCACATTATTATTGTTGAAAAAGATAGGGGATAGATTAATATCATTCACTTTTTAACAAGAATGAAAAGGTGATAATGGAACAGCAACAAAAACAACAACTTCGACACCTTAATCTTCAAGTAAACTGTAAATTAACACAATGTTTGTTATTGGCTGAAAGCCACTTTAATTGTAGCTTTGTGCGACCGAATATTAGTTATAAATTGCGTGGTGTAAAAGCAGGAGTGGCTTATTTACAGCAGTGGGAAATCCGTTTAAATCCGATTTTATTATTGGAAAATGGCCAACGTTTTATTGAGCAAGTTGTGCCACACGAATTGGCGCATTTATTGGTTTATCAACAATTTGGAAGAGTGAAACCGCACGGTAGGGAGTGGCAGGATGTGATGCAAAATGTGTTTGGTGTACCAGCAGAAACCAGACATCAATTTGAGATAAAAAGTGTTCAGGGGCAAACTTTTCCTTATCAATGTGCTTGTCAAACGCACCATTTGACGGCACGCCGTCATCAAAAAATTCAGCAGCAAGGCATACAATATTTTTGTAAAAAGTGCAAAAAGCAGTTACACTTCGTTACTCTTTCTTAACTGTTATTATTGGTTGTCGTGGCAGTGAAAGAGAGGGCAACTGAAACATCAAATGGAGGCAAAAATGAAAAAATTATTGGTTGTAGCACTTGGTACGTTAGTTTTAGCTTCAACAGCTCAAGCAGAATGGTATGTACAAGGTAATTTGGGTTATTCCAAGATTAAGACATCCGGTTTAGAAGATGGAAATCTTAATAAAAGTAAAGCTACACCTAGTGTGGCGATAGGTTATAAATTAGGTGATATTCGTTTGGCATTGGACTATTCCCATTATGGCAATATTAATGATCATTATAGATTGTACGACGCGGATGGATATACTGAGGGTAAGGATGAGTTTAAAATTCATGGTGTCGGTTTTTCTGCGTTGTATGACATCGATTTACAATCTAATATCAAGCCATATGTTGGTGTTCGCGTAGCAAGTAATAAAGTGAAATCGTCAAGTAGTTCTGTATACAAACAGAATAATGGTGGGACTTATAATCAAGTAGAAAAAGATGCAAGTGAAAGCTCTACAAAATTGGGTTATGGTGCAGTAGTTGGTGCCTCTTATGATTTAATGCCGAATTTAGCAGTGGATGTTGCGGCAGAATATAATATCCTTGGTAAGGAAGATGATGTAAAACTTAAACAATACGGAATGAAAGCTGGTTTAAGATATACTTTCTAATTGAGCTTTTTTAATTTCTCCCAAATGCGATCTTGATAGATTGCATTTTTTATACCTCCAAACCTTGAAAAATCGGTTTTTATACCTATTTTTTGCCATCGTAAGCAATTTTAATGAAAAGATATTTTTGTCTTTTTTGATTAATGAGGAAAAAAATATGAGTACTAATCAAGAAACGAGAGGTTTCCAATCAGAAGTAAAACAACTTCTGCAATTAATGATCCATTCACTTTATTCCAATAAAGAGATTTTTTTGCGTGAATTAATTTCTAATGCATCGGATGCGGCGGATAAATTACGTTTTAAAGCACTTTCTGCTCCAGAGCTTTATGAAGGTGATGGTGATCTAAAAGTGCGTATCAGCGTGGATGCTGATAAAGGTACGTTAACCATCAGTGATAACGGCATCGGAATGACGCGTGAACAAGCAATTGAACATTTGGGTACAATTGCTAAATCAGGTACAAAAGAGTTTTTATCCGCATTAGGGGCGGAACAAGCGAAAGACAGTCAATTAATTGGACAGTTTGGGGTTGGTTTTTATTCTGCATTTATTGTTGCTGATAAAGTAACCGTGAAAACACGTGCAGCTGGTGAAAGTGCAGACAAAGGTGTACTTTGGGAATCGGCTGGTGAAGGTGAGTTTACAGTTGCCGACATTGAGAAAAAAGATCGCGGTACAGAAATCACCTTACATTTGCGTGAAGATGAAAAAGAGTTTTTGAATGAGTGGCGTTTACGCGAAATCATTGGAAAATATTCTGATCATATTGGTTTACCAGTAGAAATTTTAACAAAAGAATATGATGATGAAGGTAAAGAAACAGGTGTTAAATGGGAAAAAATCAATAAAGCCCAAGCACTTTGGACACGTTCAAAATCTGAAATCAGTGATGATGAATATAAAGAATTTTATAAACATTTAAGTCACGATTTTGCTGATCCGATGCTATGGGCACATAATAAAGTTGAAGGAAAACAGGAATATACCAGCTTGCTTTATTTGCCGGCGAAAGCGCCTTGGGATCTCTTTAATCGTGAGCAAAAACACGGCTTGAAACTGTATGTACAACGTGTCTTTATTATGGATGATGCGGAACAGTTTATGCCGAATTATTTGCGTTTTATCAAAGGGTTAATTGATTCCAATGATTTGCCGTTAAATGTATCGCGAGAAATTTTGCAAGATAATAAAGTAACCGCAGCATTGCGTAAAGCATTAACCAAACGTGCGTTAGGAATGTTGGAAAAATTGGCGAAAGATGAGGATAAAAGCAAATATCAACAGTTTTGGCAAGAATTTGGTTTAGTCTTGAAAGAAGGTCCGGCAGAAGATCCGGCAAATAAAGAAGAGATTGCGAAGTTGTTACGTTTTGCTTCAACACATAATGATAGCAGTGAACAGACAGTGTCGTTAACTGACTATGTTGCACGAATGAAAGAGGGGCAAAAAGCAATTTATTACATTACGGCTGACAGCTATACCGCAGCGAAAAACAGTCCACACTTGGAGATCTTTAATAAGAAAGGCATTGAAGTGTTGTTGCTTTCCGATCGCATTGATGAATGGATGTTAAGCTATTTAACTGAATTTGATGGTAAACCGCTACAAACCATTACTAAATCAGATTTAGATTTAGGTGATTTAGCGGATAAAGAAGAAGAAAGTAAGCAAAAAGAAGAAGAACAAACTTTTGCTTCTTTTATTGAACGCGTGAAAAAGTTGTTAGGTGATCGAGTAAAAGACGTACGTTTAACTCATCGTTTGAGCGAAACTCCGGCGATTGTATCGACTGATAACGATCAAATGACTACACAAATGGCGAAATTATTTGCCGCTGCTGGGCAAAAAATGCCGGAAGTGAAATATACATTTGAGCTTAATCCGGAACATCATTTAGTGAAAAAAGTGGCAGATATTGCAGATGAGCAGCAATTTGCTGAGTGGATTGAGTTATTGTTGGAGCAAGCTATGTTAGCGGAACGCGGTACGTTGGATAATCCAACCGCATTTATTAAACGTATTAATCATCTTTTAAGCTAAAGATGAGTCATTTATTACCACAAAATCCGGCATTTGCCGGATTTTTTCTTGCTCGGAATGTTGGATTTTGTTCATAGAATGATTCTTTTATCGAAAATCAATTAAGCCTTTTTCACAAAAAGAGAAAACCTGGTTTTTGCCAATAATTAAATGATCCAATACTCTGACATCAATCAGTTTGCACGCCTGTTGGATCTGTTCGGTAACAGCAATATCTTCTTTACTGGGCGTAGTAATGCCAGAAGGATGATTATGAGCCAAAATAATGGCAGCAGCATTATATTTTAAGGCTGATTTAATAATTTCTCGTGGATGTACTTGTGTACTGTTAATGGTTCCTTGGAATAAGGTTTCCTGTTCAATTAAATAATGTTGATTGTCTAGAAAAAGAACCATAAAAAGCTCCCTTTGTTGATTGGATAATTCTGTCTGCATATAAAGTTTGGCAAACTCGATATTATTGAATAGGGGTTGTTGTTTTATTTCTTGTGTCAGATAGCGTTTCGTCATTTCAATACAAGCTTGTAACTGAATGTATTGTGTTATACCTAGCCCTTTGACTTCACAGAAATTTTCTTTTGAAGCAGCTAATAATTCTCGTAGAGATCCGAAATGATGTAGGCTGTTTTCAGCCAATGTCATAACTGAACAGTTTTTAAAACCGGTGCGTAAAAAAATAGCTAATAATTCTTGATCGCTTAATTTATCGGCGCCTTGTTGTAAAAGTTTTTCACGTGGCATTAACCTTGTCATTGCTTGTATCTCATTTATTGCAAATAGTGTTATTTTAATCATTCGTATATTGATAATTGTGACAAGATTCCATTTTTACGATCAGGATCGGAAAATATAAAATTTTTTCAGTGAAAATAGGCGGTGCTTAATTTGGCAGGGTGACAAATATTCAGTAAAATGATGTATCTTTCATTTTGATGTTCTAAGGCGTTCAATTAATGAATTCATCTCTTCAACATAAACGAATTTTACTTGGCATTACCGGAGGTATTGCAGCATATAAAGCTATTGAGTTGATTCGTTTATTGCGTAAACAGGGGGCGGAAGTTCGTGTAGTATTGACCGATGCTGCTACTCATTTTGTTTCTCCACTGACATTACAAGCGATTTCTACTAATCCAGTGTCACATTCATTGTTTGATCCGCAAGCAGAATTAGCGATGGGGCATATTGAACTGGCAAAATGGGCAGATTATGTTGTGATTGCTCCAGCAACGGCGGATTTTATTGCCCGTTTTAATTTGGGGTTAGCAAATGATCTGTTAACAACGCTCTGTTTAGCGACCGCAGTACCAATTGCGATTGCACCTGCAATGAATCAACAGATGTATGCACAAGCAGTTCTTCAACAACATTTGCATAGTTTACGGCAGCGTGGTGTGTTGATTATTGGACCGGACAGTGGTGTGCAGGCGTGTGGTGACGTTGGAGCAGGCAGGATGTCTGAACCACAGAAAATTGTTGAAGTATTAGCACAGCAGTTTTTCACTGAGCAACCGTTGCAATGGATCAAAGTAGTGATTACTGCCGGCCCAACTCAAGAGCCGATTGATCCGGTGCGTTATATTTCCAATTATAGTTCTGGGAAAATGGGGTATGCGATTGCTGAAGCTTTTGCCAAACAAGGTGCAGAAGTGACATTAATCAGTGGGCCAGTGAATTTGGCTGCACCGAATGGCGTGAATGTAGTTTGGATAAAAACAGCGGTAGAAATGTGGCAGAAATCAATGCAGGCAGCAGTGTTGAATGATATTTTTATCGGTTGTGCAGCTGTTGCGGATTATCGTGTAGCTGAAATTGCTACGCAAAAAATTAAAAAATCGTGCGAAGAATTGACACTAAAATTGGTGAAAAATCCAGATATTATTGCTGATGTTGGTCATCTTAAACAGCAACGTCCATTTACGGTTGGTTTTGCCGCAGAAACGCAAGATGTTGAAAATTATGCAAAAGATAAATTGGTGCGTAAAAATTTAGATTTAATTTGTGCTAATGATGTTTCAATCGCTGGGCAAGGTTTTAGCAGTGATAATAATGCATTGCAACTTTTCTGGCGACAAGGTAGTTTATCGTTGTCGCTAGCCCATAAAAGCGAATTGGCACAACAGCTAGTACAACATATTATGCAACTTTATCAAGCAGAGAAGAAAAATAATGAAGAAAATTGATGTTAAGATTCTTGATAGCCGTTTGGGCAATGAATTTCCGTTACCGACTTATGCTACTGAAGGAGCTGCTGGTCTTGATTTACGAGCTTTGGCTCAAGAAAAAATTGTGTTACAACCTGGTGAAACACAGTTAATTCCGACCGGATTGTCCATTTATATCGGAGATCCAAATTTAGCGGCGGTGATTTTACCTCGTTCCGGATTAGGACATAAGCACGGCATTGTATTGGGGAATTTGGTTGGGTTAATTGACTCAGATTACCAAGGGCCGTTAATGATCTCTGCGTGGAATCGGAGTCAACAACCTTTTACGATAGAAGTTGGAGATCGTATTGCACAGCTTGTGTTTGTGCCTGTTGTACAAGCTGAATTTAACATTGTGATTGATTTTGAGCAGACAGAAAGAGGCAGCGGTGGATTTGGTCATACAGGAAAATAAACCGAAGAAAAAGGTTGAAAAACGTTCTATAGAAGCACGTCGCCAGCAAGTATTAGCGATTGTGACGCATTTACTGCATTCAGATCAAGGAATGGAACGGATTACTACGGCAAAATTAGCAGAAGCGGTTGGTGTATCGGAAGCGGCGTTATATCGTTATTTTCCGAGCAAAACAAAAATTTTTGAAGCATTGATTGAACAGATTGAAACAGTACTGTTACAGAGAATTACACAATCAATGAAAATGCAGACGGATACTAAATTACGAGTACACGATATTTTGCAAATGGTGTTGACCTTTGCTCAGAAAAATCCGGGATTAACTCGGATTTTAACTGGGCATGCATTGATGTTTGAAGATAAATCGTTGCAAATGCGAGTGGCGACTTTTTTTGATCGTTTAGAATTGCAATTAGTTAATGTATTACAAATGCGAAAATTGCGTGAGGGCAGAGGTTTTAAAATGGATGAACGTGCTATTGCCGGTTATTTGGTATTATTATGTGAGGGGCAATTTATGCGTTATGTGCGTTCTAACTTTAGGCATTTGTCAAGTCAGGATTTTGAAACGCAGTGGAAGTTAGTTGAATCGATTTTTGATTAATTATGATTATTCCTTGGCAACAATTAAGTGAAACGGCACTGCATAATATTACGCAGAGTTTTATTTTACGTGAAGGTACGGATTATGGCGCAAGAGAGTTGACGCTAGCAGAAAAAGAAGCTCGTTTGCTAAAACAGATTAAGTCGGGGGAAGTGGTGATTGTTTGGTCTGAACTGCATCAAACGCTTGATTTGAAATTGAAACGGGAATTTTTAACACAGCATAAATGAAATATGCTATAACATTATAATTTTGTCATTTTAGTAATTTGTATAGGTGTTGGTGGCAGTATGGATATGAAAGAAGAAATAGAAGTACAACAAGAAGAAACAACAACGGATCCTACGTTGGAGTGGTTTTTATCACATTGTCATATTCATAAATATCCAGCGAAAAGCACCTTAATTAATGCTGGTGAAAAAGCTGAAACGCTCTATTATTTAATTAAAGGTTCTATTGCGGTTTCAGTCAAAGATGATGAAGGCAAAGAGATGATTTTGTCTTATTTGAGCCAAGGAGATTTTTTTGGTGAGCTTGGTCTATTTGAAGATGTAAAAGTGCGCAGTGCGTGGGTTAAAGCGAAAACAACCTGCGAAGTGGCTGAAATTTCTTATAAAAAGTTTCGTCAACTGATTCAGGTTAATCCTGAAATTTTGATGTATTTGACCTCGCAATTAGCACGTCGCTTGCAAAACACTTCAAAGCAGGTGAGTAATTTGGCTTTTCTTGATGTTACTGGTCGTATCGCACAAACATTATTGCATTTAGCGAGAATGCCGGATGCAATGACACATCCGGAAGGGATGCAGATTAAAATTACTCGCCAGGAAATTGGACAAATGGTTGGTTGTTCTCGTGAAACGGTAGGTAGAATTTTAAAAATGCTGGAAGACCAAGGCTTGATTTCTGCACATGGTAAAACTATTGTTGTTTATGGAACTAGATAAGTTTTATAAGGCGAAAGAAAATGAAAAAAGATGAAATTGGGCATAATTTTTTAGCTCGTTTAGGCAAAACGCGTTTACGTCCGGGTGGTAAAAAAGGGACAGATTGGCTAATTGCAAACGGTGATTTCAATAAAGATAAAAAAGTGTTGGAGGTCGCCTGCAATATGGGGACGACAGCAATAGGTATAGCTGAGCGGTTCGGTTGTCATATTGAAGGTGTGGATTTGGATGAGCAGGCGTTAGCAAAGGCACAGAAGAATATTAGTGAAGCAAAATTGGATGATTTAATTCACGTACAGCGTGCCAATGCAATGAAA
The DNA here is from genome assembly GCF_000771895.1 of Gallibacterium genomosp. 2. NCBI lineage: Bacteria > Pseudomonadati > Pseudomonadota > Gammaproteobacteria > Pasteurellales > Pasteurellaceae > Gallibacterium > Gallibacterium genomosp. 2. The sequence continues at coordinate 28,942 of NZ_JPXY01000007.1, read as the reverse complement.
TTGCCGTTTGCAGATAATTCATTCGATATTGTAATTAATGAAGCAATGTTAACAATGTTGCCGTTAGAAGCAAAACGTAAAGCGGTAACGGAATATTTCCGAGTATTAAAACCGGGTGGTTTTTTATTAACTCACGATGTAATGTTGTTGGAACATAATGAAGAGCAAATTTTAGCAACTTTACGTGAGGTGATTAATATTAGTATCACACCATTAACCAAAGAAGGGTGGAAAGATTTGTTTAAACAGGTAGGTTTCAGTAATGTTGATACCTATTCTGGCGAGATGACATTGTTATCACCTAAAGGAATGCTCTATGACGAAGGTGTACTGGGAACATTAAAACTTGTGCGGAATGCGTTGCGTTCTGAAAATCGAGAAACTTTTAAGAAAATGTTCAGTTTTTTTAATGATCCACAAAACAAAATGCACTTTATTGCAGTTTGTAGTCAAAAATAACAAAGTAATGGGTAGATCAAAATCTCCCCATTTTTATGTAGTTATTTTTTATTTAAGTTTAACACTTCAACCAGATTTTTACTTTTCATTCGCCATTGCACATTAATGTCCCAAAGCGTCATTCCATATATCCGTTCGGAAAGTTGTTTGCGTTGATATGCCGGACGTGGATCTTGTTGTAAAACCTCTTGGATTAATGGCAATAAATCGGGGTAAATGACACTAAATACAGTTAATTGCTGTTGAGCTAAAGAAGTAAATTCAACTTGTAATTGGGGAGTTGGCTTTTGTTGGGCAAAGCCAGAATCAGCATCAGGTTGGCTATCAGCATAGGCAATATAAGGCTTAATATCAAAAATCGGTGTGCCATTAACTAAATCAACACTGCCTAAATGTAATAAAATGTGTTGTGCGTGAATCTCAACTCGCTCCAATTTTACTTTGGATAAACCAAGCGAATTTGGGCGATGTGTTGATCGAGAAGCAAAAACACCAATGCGTTCATTACCACCTAAGCGAGGTGGACGTACAGTTGGTGACCATTTATCAGTGGTAATGCGATCAAATTGGAAAATCAACCATAAATGTGAAAATTGCTCAATGCCACGAACAGCTTCCGGCACATTATAAGGAGGAAGTAATTGCAAAATACCTTTACCGTGTGGTGCTAGTTCAGGTTGTCTTGGAACAGAAAATTTTTCACTATAGGGCGTATAAATAGTAGCAATTGGTTGTAAGGTAATACTCATATTTGTGTTATGCCAATAAATAAGTAGTTACAATTAAAGGAATTCAGGTAAAATTATCAACTTGTTTAAGAAATAAGAGATGATTATAAAATAAATTTAGAGAAATAATGGAATCAAATAAATGCAAAATGTGGTTTGAAACCGCAAGACCGAAAACGTTGCCATTGGCAATCGCTTCAATTGTTACTGGATCGGCATTGGCATATTACTATCATCAATTTGATGCTACTATTGCTTTATTGGCATTGATTACTGCAACTTTATTGCAGATTGTGTCCAATTTTGCCAATGATTATGGCGATCATATAAAAGGTTCAGATACCATAGAACGAATTGGACCATTACGTGGGATTCAACAAGGAGCAATTACATTTTCCCAATTGCGGTTAGGATTAATTCTAGTCACATTTGCCAGTATGATTTCCGGTGTGGCATTGATTGCAGTAGCTTGCCAAACGTGGAATGATGTGTTGGCATTTATAGTGTTGGGTATTTTGGCGATTATTGCTTCCATTACTTACACCGTTGGTAAAAAACCTTATGGTTATATGGGATTAGGTGATGTATCTGTCTTCATCTTCTTTGGATTGCTCGGTGTGTGCGGTACTTTTTATTTGCAATCACATCTTTTAAATTGGGCAATGATATTGCCGGCAATGATGTCTGGACTTTTAGCTGTTGCTGTTTTAAATATCAATAACTTACGAGATATTGAGCAAGATAGAAAATCTGGGAAAAATACCCTAATTGTGAGAATCGGTGCTGTTGCGGGGCGTTATTATCATATTAGTCTGATTTTTTTGGCTGCATTGTTTGCATTGCTGTTTGCACTTTATCATTTTCAACACTGGTATAGTTTTATTTTTATTTTAGTGTTCCCACTATTAGCTAAACACGCTGTTTTTGTGATGAATCATCAAGATGCTCTGCAATTACGTCCAATGCTTGCACAAATGGCTAAATTAGCACTATTATTTAATATTATTTTTAGTTTAGGACTTTGTTTGGGATAATCCCGGTTCATTTTGAAAAAAGGAAAATGCGATGAGAATTGACACATCAGAACTTTGCGATATTTACTTGGATCAAGTTGATGTTGTAGACCCGATTTTTTCTAGCTTTGGAGGCGTTTCAGCTTTTTCAGGAAAAATTACAACCATTAAATGCTTTGAAAGTAATGGTTTAATCTCTGAGATGTTGGAAGAAGAAGGGCAGGGACGAGTGTTATTAATCGATGGTGGTGGTGCGGTACGTCGAGCGTTGATTGATGCTGAATTGGCTCAATTAGCCGCAGATAACGGCTGGGAAGGTATTATTGTTTATGGTGCAGTACGTCAAATTGACCAGTTGGAAAACATCAATATCGGTATTCAGGCATTGGCTCCTATTCCGGTTTCTGCAGATGAACAGACTAGTGGTGAAGTGGATGTTCCTGTTAACTTTGGTGGCGTTTCTTTCTTACCGGAAGATTTTGTATATGCGGATTTAACCGGAATTATTCTTTCTCCGGAGCAATTAGATCTTTCTGAAGCAGAATAATCCAATTTCGATTTTTATTTTGTCAAAAAAGCCTTATCTATGATCTGCACCCCTAAAGTTGGACTTATTATCCAACAATAGAGGTGCAGATTTTTTATGACCAAATATAACTAAAACTTTAAACAACAAGTTGTAGATTTCTACTTTCAACACGACAAAAGTCTTTCTTTAACCAGTCTACATTTCATTTCATTAATTTTGAGTTGAATCAATATCTTATATTATTTGTTAGAAGGGCATATTTTACTTTATTGAGTTGATCATAATGATAAATATAATTACCCATATTTATAATAAGTATTTAATTAAATGTGGGAGATTGAAGTGAAACTCAATAAAAAACTTTTTTTCGTCGGTTTAATAGGTGTGATATTAGGTGGTGTAATTTTAGCTGTTACACAATATGTGATGAAACAAACAAGCACAACAGAATTTTGTGTGAGTTGCCATTCTATGGAAATTCCAAAGGAAGAATGGGAGGGCAGTGTACATTTTTCCAACCGTAAAGGTATTAGGGCGGAATGTTCAGATTGTCATATTCCGCAAGATTCCGCATTTCATTATGTGAAAACTAAGGTGATGGCATTAAAAGATGTGTGGAATACCCTTGTGGTCGATAAATTACCAGACCAGGAATCCTATGAAGCACACCGCCTCGCGATGGCTAAATCGGTTTGGGAAGATATGAAAGCTAGTGATTCGGCAACCTGTAAAAGCTGTCATAGTATGGAAGCAATGGAGCTTTCAGAGCAATCAGAAGCAGCACAGAAAATGCATAAAATAGCACAGGAAACCAACCAAACGTGCATTGATTGCCATAAAGGGATAGTACATTTTATGCCTGAGATGGAAATTGATAATCAAGAAGCCAGTGGTGAATTAAGTAAACACGGTGGTGAATTTAGTCCGCAGGATAAAACTTTATATAGCCTTGCGATGAGTAATGCTAATATTGTTGACGGAGGCAGTATTCGCCTAATGCCTTATGCGGAATTAACCGATTGGAAAGCCACGGCTGATCAAGTTTCAGTAACGCTCACAGGCTGGCAACAAGCCGGGGCAGAAAGCATTCTTTATATGGATTTAGGTAAACGCATTATGGTGGCGTTATTGGAAGATGTGCCTCAAGATAAAATGCAGGTATTACGGACCGTTTATGATGAAGTTACCGCTTCAGATTGGAAGGAAGTCCGTTTGCAAATTAATGCACCGAAATCTATTTTAACGGCAAATTTAACCGCACTTAATCAATTTGGTAAAAATCTAAATGAAACCTATTGTAGTGGTTGTCACGCTGCAATTGGAGCAGATCATTACACCGCAAATCAATGGATTGGTGTGGTGAATTCAATGAAAAATCGCACATCAATGTCAGCAGATGATGTCCGCACACTCACGATTTATTTACAACGTAATAGTAAGGATAAAGTGGGCGCATCACATTAACAGTTTCCATTTGGAATATGGCTAAAATTATTTAGCACAGGTTTGACTCCGAGCTTGTGATCCTAAGTCGAAAGATATGGAAGCAATGCCTGCAACTTGATTGCACAATGGTATGGTTAGAAATGATTATGCCACTCGTTTTAGAAAGGTGTCGCAACTTTAATATTCACGTTATATTTCCAAGTTAAAATTTTTATTGTATATGGAACGTGAAAAATCATTTGACGAGGTTCAATATGAGAAAACAAAACAAAATCAATGTAAGCCGTCGTGATTTTATTAAAAATTCTTCTTTAGGGATGGCTGGAGTATCATTAACCGGTAGTACAGTAGGGACACTTTTTTCCAATTCAGCATTGGCTGCAGAACAATCTACAGTAGTAACAGCGGCACACTGGGGGCCTTTAGGCGTGGTTGTGGAAGAGGGGAAAGTGGTGAAGTCAGGCCCTGCGATTCCTGCACCGCTAACCAATGAATTGCAATCTGTGGTTGCCGATCAGCTTTATAGCGAAACCCGTGTTAAATATCCAATGGTGCGTAAGGGCTATTTAGAAGGCAACAAAGATACCACCTTGCGTGGACGTGATGAATGGGTACGCGTATCTTGGGAACAGGCGTTTGATCTTGTGGCAAAAGAGATGAAACGGGTGAGAGATAGCTACGGTGCAACAGGGATTTATGCTGGATCTTATGGTTGGTATAGCTCAGGCTCACTACACGCAGCACGCACCTTGCTACATCGTTACCTTAATGTAACGGGTGGTTTTGTTGGCTCAAAAGGGGATTATTCAACTGGGGCAGCACAAGTGATTATGCCGCACATTTTAGGCACAATTGAAGTTTATGAGCAACAAACCAGCTGGGAAACCATTTTAGAAAGTTCTGAGATTGTGGTGTTATGGTCGGCAAATCCACTCACAACCTTACGCATTGCGTGGACATCTACGGATCAAGAAGGCTTAGCCTATTTCAAAAAATTAAAAGAGAGCGGCAAACGCATTATTTGCATTGATCCTGTGCGTAGCGAAAGTTGCGAATTTTTAGGCGCAGACTGGATCCCGATTAATACGGCAACTGACGTGCCACTAATGCTAGGGATTGCACATACCTTGGTGACTGAAGACAAGCACGACAAAACCTTCTTGAAAAAATACACTTCAGGCTATGATAAATTTGAAGAATATTTATTAGGCAAAACAGATGGGCAGCCAAAAGATGCCACCTGGGCGAGTAAATTAACTGGCGTACCAGTGGAGATGATTAAACAACTTGCCAATGATTTTGTGACTAAACGCACAATGTTAATGGGCGGTTGGGGAATGCAACGTCAACGCCATGGTGAGCAAAGCCACTGGATGATGGTAACGCTAGCTTCTATGCTCGGGCAAATTGGTTTACCAGGCGGTGGTTTCGGCTTTAGTTATCACTATGCCAATGGTGGCGTACCAACCGCAACAGGCGGAATTTTAGGTTCGATCACCGCAAATCCAGCCGTACAAGCAGGGGAAAAAACGTGGCTTGATGAAACCTCAAAAATGGCATTTCCTGTGGCACGGGTTGCAGATGCTTTACTTAACCCCGGCAAAACGATTCAATATAATGGCACGGAAATTACCTATCCTGATATTAAATTAGTTTATTGGGCAGGTGGTAATCCATTTGTGCATCATCAAGATACCAATACCTTAGTGAAAGCCTTCCATAAGCCAGATACCTTTATTGTGAATGAAGTAAACTGGACGCCAACGGCACGAATGGCAGATATTGTATTGCCTGTAACCACAAGTTATGAGCGTAACGACTTAACAATGTCAGGCGATTATTCAATGATGAATATCTACCCAATGAAACAAGTTGTGCCACCGCAATTTGAAGCAAAAAGTGATTATGACATCTTCACCGAAAATAAATCAGAGATGGATTGGCTAAAAGGTTTCTACCAAACCGCATTTGATGCGGCACGCAAAAACCGTGTATTAATGCCTAAATTTGAGAAATTCTGGCAAGAAAATAAACCGATTACTTTCAAAGCCAATGAAAAAGCGAAAAAATGGGTGCGTTATGAAGAGTTCCGCAATGATCCATTGTTGAATCCATTGGGTACACCATCAGGTAAAATTGAAATTTATTCTGATGTGGTAGCCAAAATGAATTATGATGATTGCAAAGGCTATCCAAGCTGGATGGAACCGGCAGAATTTGCTGGCAACACCACCGCAGAAGCACCTTTAGCTTTAGTTACGCCACACCCATATTACCGCTTGCACAGCCAGCTTGCACACACTTCATTGCGTCAAAAATATGCCGTTAATGATCGTGAACCCGTATTAATTCACAAAGATGATGCGGCGGCACGTGGTATTGTTGATGGTGATATTGTGCGAATTTTCAATTCACGTGGACAAGTGCTTGCTGGGGCAGTGGTTACTGATGGAATTATCAAAGGCACAGTAGCCTTGCACGAAGGGGCTTGGTACGATCCAGCAGACCTTGGACAATCTGATAAACCATTATGTAAAAACGGTTGTCCGAATGTGCTAACTCGTGATGAAGGTACGTCAAAACTCGCTCAGGGTAACTCGCCAAATACTTGTATTGTTCAGGTAGAAAAATTCATCGGTGAAGCCCCTGCGGTTACGGTGTTTCAACAGCCTAAAATGGTTGGTTAAGACCTAGAAGTAAATAATCCGCACAAAAATGTGCGGATTATTTATATAGATATTAGGAGAATATATGCTCAAAATAACTCATTTGGATCATTTGGTATTAACTGTTAAAGATATTGATATCTCAGTGGCGTTTTATCAAAAATTGGGAATGAAAAAGCAGATATTTTTAGGAGGAAGGGTAGCATTACAATTTGGACAACAAAAAATTAATTTACATCAATTAGGAAAAGAATTTGAGCCAAAGGCTAAGCTCGTGCAAGCTGGAAGTGCGGATCTTTGTTTTATTGTATCTGAACCGTTAGAACAAGTGCTGAGTTATTTAAAAGAGCAGAATTTAAGCATCGAAGCTGGTATTGTGGAGCGTACAGGTGCGGTTGGAAAAATTCATTCTGTTTATTTGCGTGATCCTGATGGTAATTTAATTGAGTTGTCAAATTATCAAGAGAATATAGAGAAATAATGCCTACGGAAAGTAGGCATTTTGAGATTATTCGCTAACTTCTTTAATCTTCAATGGTGGATGTGTGATACGAGTTACTAGTAACTGGTCTATTTTATAGTGGTCAATATCGACAACTTCAAATTTAAATCCTTCAAATTCGACTGCATCCGCCGGACGAGGAATTTTTCTTAAACGATACATCATAAATCCAGCGATGGTTTCGTAATTTTCCCATTCAGGAAAATCGATATTAATGGATAAAGCGTGTTTTACATTCTCAATTGGCGTTGATCCTTCAATTAACCACGAGTTTTCATCACGTTTAATGATTTGTTGATCCTGCTCAATAGGAGCAACCCAGTCTCCCATTACCGTCATCATAATATCTGATAATGTAATAACCCCGACGACTAATGCATATTCGTTCATTACTACAGCAAATTTCTCTTTAGTTGCACGGAAACGGTCTAATAGTTCTGATAAAGTTAAGGTATCTGGAATAATCAAAACATTGCGAATAGTTGATTCATTAAGTTGGATCATTGATTGATTATTTAAAATTTTTACCAAAATATCTTTGGTATCGACATAACCAATGACTTGATCAATATTTTCGTTACAAACCAAAAATTTGGAATATGGATAATCAGCAATTTTTTGACGAATACTTTGTTCAGATTCTTTTAAGGTGAAATAGACCACATTTTCTCGAGTGGTCATACTGGACGGCACGGTACGCTCTTCCAACTCAAACACATTTTCAATGAAATGATGTTCCTGCTGTTGTAATACTCCTGCCTGTGCTCCTGCATCTACAACCGCAGAAATATCATCGAAAGTGATGTTATCTTCACGGTTAATATTCATTTTGAAAAGACGAAAAATAGTATTAGCAATAGAATTGATGATCCAAGTAAAAGGCTTACAGATCAGAATAAAAATATTGATTGGGTGAATCAATGTTACTGCAATTTTTTCTGGTGCAATCATTGCCATACGTTTAGGCATTAAATCGGCAAAGATGATAAAGAGAGAAGTTACCAATGAAAATGATAAGGTAAATCCGATTGTTTCCGCCCATTCTCCCTGATAAAACTCTTCAACTAAGCTGACAAAATAGGGGCGAAATGCAGACTCCCCTAAGATACCTCCTAAAATAGCAACCGCATTTAAACCAATTTGTGAGGCGGCAAAAAAATCAGCTGAATTTTCTTGTAAAAACAATACTTTATTTGCTCGTTCATCGCCACTTTCCGCAATAAGCTTTAATTTGATTTTGCGTGCACCTGCAATCGAAATTTCTGAAATGGAAAGAAAACTTGAAGCGGCAATTAAAGCAACAATAACAATAAGATTTTGAAAAATAGTCACAAAACACCTATCAACATTTAAATATTTACTTACCAAAACCAAGCTATTGTACTAGAAAAAGATAGAGATCGGCTAATTTCATCAATTTTATTTATCAAAAGAATAAAGAATATCGTTAAGCAAAGTGGTTATTTTAAGCAGTAAAAGAAATACACCATATTGGGTAATTGTTTTTGTGAGCAGTAAACCTTACTATTTTAGTCAGATATTGCCCTTATAACCTCTGAGGAGAGATTTATGACAGCAGCGTCTCAACAAAATTATTTTTCTGATTCAGATGTGCAAAAATGGCGTACGGCAGATTATCACGAAGTGATTTCTTTTGTGGAAAACGGTTATCACCAACGTCATCGTCAACAGTTGCCGGAGTTAATTAAATTGGCGCAAACCGTTGAACAGGTTCACGCCGACAGTCCGAATTGCCCGGCAGGCAGTTCGTCTATTTTAGATAAAATTTATCAAGATCTTGATATGCATATGCGGAAAGAGGAGCAGATTCTGTTCCAAATGATTAAAGCCGGTCAATATGCAATGGCAAGAATGCCGATTCAAGTAATGTTGGCGGAACACGATGAAGCGGAAGAAGATGTGAGAACATTATTAACTTTAACGCGTAATTTAACGCTTCCTAAGGGAGCTTGTGGCACTTGGCAAGCGCTTTACAGCGGTATTGAGAAATTTATTGCCGATCTTCACGAGCATATTTATTTCGAAAATGAGATTTTCTTCCCAAGAGTATGTAGTGAAAAATAAAAAGAAACCTGTTTCTATAAAGAAACAGGTTTTTTATGATTTAGAGTAGATTTTTACGCCGTAATTCTTTAGTAATTCGGATTGCAGTTTCGGTTTCACAACCTGTGTACTCTGCAATTTCACGGTTTGTCCAATTATATTCAGGGAAGTTTTCATTAAGAAAACAGATGCTATCAATAATTCTATCTAAACTTTTTAGATAAGCACTTTTTGCTAGCCTACTCTCAGCATCTCTTAGTTCATTTGCCAGTATTTGAAATAGCATATGGACAGTATGGGGATTTTCTAAAAAAAAGTTATCTAAATCTTGAGGTGTAATCCTAATAATTTCAGATTTTTTTAAGATCCTTGCACTACAGTGGTATGTACCATCGCCAAAGAGCGTTCTAAAACCGAAATAATCGCCTTGTTTATAAATTCTAACTAAGCTTTCTTTGCCGTTCTCTAGCATGTGATATAGACCAACTAACCCTTTTTCAACAAAATAAAATTCGTGTGATGAATCGCCTTGAAGATAAAGTACTGTGCCTTTTGGTACTGTATGTAAAGGGGTACATTGACAACACTTCAAGTCATAAGGAGATAATATTTGATTCATTGTGTGTTCTATGCCTATAGTCATTAATAACGAGTGATGCAGCGCCTTTTATGCCGGCAGAATCAAGTAATTGACAGCGTTTCATTTGGATTTTCTCTAAAGATGCAGATAATGCATAACGAGTTAGATATATTTTTACTTTTTGTATGATCAAATCTGCTGATTTAGAAACGCCTCCAGCTAAAATCACGAGTTCTGGATCAACTGTATTTAACAATACTCCCAATCCATAGGCTAAATATTTGCAGAAATTCTCTATTACTTCAATCGCAATTTCATCATTTTTATTGTAAAAATCAAATATATGGCTGACTTCTAAGTCAGATAAGTGATGATAGAATTGTTCACTCAACATTCCTACTTTCTTTTCAAGTATCAGTCTTTTAGTTTCTCTAAGAATTCCAGTGGCAGAGGCATAAGTTTCAAGACATCCGGTTAAACCACAACCACATTTTAATCCTTTTTCATTAACCACAATATGACCAAACTCACCGGCACAACCATTTACTCCAGATAAGATTTTTTGATCAATAATGATACCGGCGGACAACCCCGTACCAATAGATATGACAATAATATTATTAAAGCCCCGACCACTACCGAATAATAATTCTCCTAAAGCGATATTATTCACGTCTTTTTCGACTTTCACGAATTTTTGAGAAATATCTTCCATTAATTGTTTAGCGTTAAAGTTATCTCCCCAAGAGAAGTTTGAGGCGCGCGAGATAATTGCCTGATTTACGACTAAACCGGGAATGCCTAAACCTATACCGAGTAGCTGATCAGTAGAGATATTCAATGCATTTGCCATATCTTGTACTGTCTGCCAAATACGAGCAAATGTTTGTTGTGCACCTTGTATGGATAGTGTTTTGATAGCGCGTTCAATGAGGATATTACAATGATTATCCACAATACCGATTTTAGTATTAGTGCCTCCAATATCAATACCAACATAATATTCCATAAGATGATTCTGTTTCATAAAGTTTTTCTACTATGTGAGAAAGTTAATAATGATTTGAGTATAAAAAGCAATGGAGCCAAATAATTATGATAATTATCATAAACTTATTGTGAGATACTTCACAAATTTTTATAGGGTATTATATTGTGAATGGTTATATATTTATAACTTATCAATATGATGATGATCATAAAGTTATTGTGTAAAGCTCATTCATAATAAAGAAAAATTATTAGGATGGAATATGACTTTACCGATTATTATTACATTAGTCGTATGTGGATTTTTGTCTAATCTGATGTCTGCCTTATTTGGAATTGGCGGCGGCGTTTTGATGGTACCAGTGTTGCATACGATGTTCCCAGAGATGCCTTTGCAGATGGTTGCGGCGACTTCTTTAACGATTGTAATGGGAACTTCAGTGATCAATTTAATCTATTTTATTAAACAAAAAATTCAGATTGATAAAAAAAAGATGATTTTTTGGTCATTGGCTATGATTGTAGGGGTGCAGCTTGGCTTCTACCTTAGTTTTGATGTGTCAGATTTCGTCATTGTGACTATTTTTGTTGTAACTTTAGTGTTATTAGCACTTAAAACCCTGTTGGATATAAAAGGAGACAGAAAAAAACGTGAGCAAAGTAACGATACATTGCCAGGTATTTTAGCTTGCTTTTTAGGTGGGGGAATAGCAGGTATCACAGGTATTGGCGGTGGATCTATTATGTCGCCTTTGATTGCTCAATTGCCAAGTATCAATATTAGACAAATCGCAGTATATACAAATTATATGATGGTAATTGGAGGTATTGGTAATTTGTATGGCTATTTATCTAAATCGCCAGGTATTATTATCCCTCATTCATGGCAAGTTGGTTATGTGAATTTTAGTATTGTTGTAATTGTTGTGCTTAGCTCATTTGTAATGAGTTTCTTCTCTATGAAAATTCGAGGTAAATTGAAGCCTGAATTATCCCAAAAGTTATTAGGTTTAACTCTACTTCTTATCGCATCATATATGTTATTGTTACAACTCATTTAAATTTATTATGTTATTTGAGAGCTTTAATTTTATGTCGAAACAGAAAAAAATTTATTTCCATATGATGGCGAAACCCAGTAGTTTTCATTGCAATATTAAATGTGAATATTGCTTTTATTTACAAAAAGAACAGGTGTTTACGCGTCATATCAATTCAATGACGGAACAGACATTGGAAAATTACATTAAAAATTATATTGATTCATTTCCAGGTGAACGAATTGATTTTATGTGGCAAGGCGGTGAGCCAACTTTATTGGGATTAGATTTTTTTAGGAAAGTGGTTAGCCTACAATCAAAATTTGCTGGAACTAAACAAATTAGCAATAGTTTTCAAACTAACGGGATGGCTTTAAATCGGCAATGGTGCGAATTCTTTAAAGATAATAAATTTTTAATTGGGATCTCGGTTGATGGACTAGAGGAGGTGCATAATAAATATCGCATTTCTATCAATGGGCAACCTACTTTTGCTCGCGTAAAGCACGCTATTGAATTATTAAAAGCATATCAAGTTGATTTTAATACGTTAACTGTTGTAAATGATCGGAATTGGAATAAAGGAAAGGAAACCTATCAAGCATTAAAAGCATTGGGCTCGACTTTTATGCAATTTATTCCTATTGTGGAAGTTGCTAATTATTCAGCACAACGACAAGATTTTAATCCAGGTAAAAACTATCGAATGACACCATTTTCTGTTCCTGCAGAAGGATATGGGCAATTTTTATTGGATGTATTTAATGAATGGATCAAAGAGGATATAGGTCATATTTTTATTAATATGTTTGATGATTTATTAGGTCAATGGTTAGGATTTCCATCAAGAAGTTGTGTTCATCAGGAAACCTGTGGTAGAGCGATGATATTAGAGTCAAATGGTGATGTTTATAGTTGTGATCATTTTGTTTACCCCGCCTATAAAATAGGCAATGTGAATCATCAATCATTAACTCATATCGTTAATTCACCTAAACAGATAAGATTTGGTAACGCTAAATTGGAAACGTTAACAAAACAATGTCAGAAATGTGAGGTGCGGCATTTTTGTTATGGTGGATGTCCGAAACATCGTATTGTTTCTTTGAAAGGAGAACAATTTAAACAAAATTATTTATGTCCTTCATACCACTTCTTTTTCCGTCATAGTGCTCCAATAATGTCACGTATTCGGGATATTATTCGACAAGGTAGAAGTACAAGAGAGATAATGAGTATGTTATCTCGTTAACCGAAATAAAAAACAGAAAATTGTTACATAAATATATTACTTATAAAATTTACTTTTAGAATTTGTGATCTTTCTCACATATTAACTATGATTATTATCATAACTAATAAAAATAAAAACTTCTATTCTTGTATATGAATATGTATATTTTGGAAAGGATAGGAGGCAATATGTTATTAACAATATTGAGTTTTTTATTAGTGACAGGGGGAGTGGCACTTATTTCTTGGTTAAAAACTAGACACGATGATTTGTCAACCTCTAAAGGTTATTTCCTTGCTGGAAGGAGATTAAGTGGCTTTATCATTGGCTGTTCTATGATATTAACTTCATTATCTACAGAACAAATTATAGGTGTGAATGCCAATTCCTATATTGGTAATTTCTCAATTATAGCTTGGACAGTACCTACAGTAATTCCATTATGCTTTTTAGCAGTATATTTGTTACCGAAGTATATTAGAAACGGATATACTACTATTCCGGAGTTTTTTGAAAACCGTTTTGATAGACAGACACGTTTAATTATGTCTGGTCTTTTTTTAGTTTTCTATCTTTTTATTGTTATTCCAACAGCTCTTTATACTGGAGCCATTGCATTTAATAAAATATTTAATTTGGAAGCGGCTTTTAATATTAGTTATGGAGAATCTATTGTTTATACCATAATTGCTATTGGGGTTGTTGGAGCTGCATATGCGATATTTGGTGGATTAAAAGCTGTGGCAGTTTCAGACACAATTAATGCTATTATTCTTGTGATTGGTGCTATTTTGGTTCCTATTTTTGCCTTGATTTATTTAGGAAATGGTAGTTTTATGGAAGGGGTGCATATTATTGGCACCACTCATGTAGAGAAGTTTAATGCAATAGGCAGTGCGACAGATGCCGTACCTTGGCCGACAATTTTTACCGGTATTATGTTAGTTCACTTCTTTTATTGGACAACCAATCAAGCAATAGTACAAAGAGCATTAGGGGCTAAAGATTTAAAAGCAGGGCAGAAAGGAATATTAATTGCAGCCTTATTTTTATTACTGTTACCAATAATTTTAAATTTACCAGGACTGCTTAGTTTCCACATTATTGGTGAAGGTTTGAATCCAATTGATTTATCTTACCCGGAATTAGTCAACCGAGTATTGCCAACTGTATTACAAGGTTTCTTTGTTGCAGCATTATTCGGTGCTATTTTAAGTACATTTAATTCATTCTTAAATTCAGCAGCAACAATTTATTGTAAGGATTTATTACCTTCAATTAGCAAAAAAACATTTAGTGATTCAGAATTGATTACATATGCGAAAAAAGTTTCAGCATTTATGGCGATTATTACAATTATTATTGGTCCATTATTAATGTTTGGCACAGATGGTATTTTCTTAATTACTAAACGTTTTGCTGGTTTTGTGAATATTCCTATTGTTGCTTTATTTGCAGTAGGATTATTTAATAAAACTGTTTCAGGCTTGGCAGCAAGAATTGCGTTGCTTCTCCATGTTATTTTATATTTCTTAATCGTATGGGTATTTAATGTAAAAATTAATTTCGTCTATGTGATGGCTGCACTATTTGTCTTTGATGTTGCTGTGATGTTGTTTTTAGGTATATTCTTAAGAAGAAAAACACCTTATCAAGATAATTCTGAAAATAAAAGTAATGTTGACCTAAGTAATTGGGAATATGTCAATGTTACCGTGGCATCGCTTATTTTAGGATTGATAACACTTTATGCACTATTATCTCCTATTGGACTAGCTTCTATGAATGGTAAACCATTATGGATTATTGGAGGATATTTGATTCTTCAAGTTGTCTTATTTATGGTGGTAGGAAAAAATAAACAGAAGGCTAAATATGCGTAATATAATTTATATTTTATTAGATCAAGTAAGAAAGGATATGCTAGGTCCTTATGGGCATAGCATTGTTAAAACGCCTAATATAGATAAATTGGCGAAAGAGGGAATTTGTTTTGATAATGCTTTTACGCCTGCATCTGTATGTGGACCAGCAAGAACCTCTTTATTCACAGGATTAATGCCTTCTTCTCACGGCATTATTAGAAATGGTGAAAAAGGTGGTAGCGGTGAAGTGGATGTTAATCAACCTAATATTACTCATCTTGAAGGGTACAATAGTTATGTGGTTGGGAAATGGCATGTAGGCACAAAATCAGTACCTGCTGATTATGGTATTAAAGGGCATAATTTTGATGGTTATGGATACCCAGGTAGTCGAGTTTACAAAAATCTTGTTTTTGATCAGCCACCTACTCATTCTAATCGTTATCAATCATGGCTAATGGAAAAAGGATTTGATATTCCAGAAGTTAGTCGGGCCTATTTTGGTGATAATCCACATTTACGAGTTCAAGAATTATGTGGTTTATTATCGGGTTCTAAAGAACAAACTATTCCATATTTTCTGCTTGATGAAACAAAGCGTTATATTCAAGAGTCTTTGGATGAGGGAAAGCCATTCTTTACTTGGATAAATTTCTGGGGGCCTCACACGCCTTGCATTGTTCCTGAACCCTATTATTCTATGTATGATCCAAAAGATGTGATATTGGATAAAAGTTTTTTTAAGCCGCTAGAAGGGAAGCCTGGGCATTATAGAACTATTTCTAAAATGTGGGGAATGTGGGAAGCAAGTGAAGCACATTGGAAAGAGGTCATCACAAAATTCTGGGGTTATATTACATTGATTGATGATGCAATAGGCGAATTGTTTAAATTTTTAAAAGAAAAAGGATTATATGAAGAAAGCTTTATTGTAATAACGGCAGACCATGGTGATGCAATGGGACATCATCGAATGATTGAGAAAGGGGAGTTTATGTTTGATAGTACTTATAATATTCCTTTAATTATTAAAGACCCATTATCCGATCGAATTAATCAACGAGATGATAATTTAGTCTACCTGCATGATTTAACTTCGACGGTATATGATGTTGCCAATCAGCCTATACCTACCGAATTTGAAGGTGCCAGTTTATTACCAATAATAAGGCAACATAAAAATAATAATCGGAAAGGCTTATTAGCACAGTTAGCCGGACATTTTGTTTATTTTGAACAGCGAATGTGGCGGCGTAAAGATTATAAATTAGTTTTTAATGCCAGCGATGTTTGTGAACTATATGATATCGTCAGAGATCCTGAGGAAATGGAAAATCTCTTTTATGACAAGCGTTATACTTCAGTGAAGAAAGAGATGCTGGAAGAAATGTGGCTTGAGATGAAAAAAATCAACGATCCACTAGAAAATTGGGTTTATCGCATTATTCAGGAAATTTAAGCTCTCTTTTAGTTATAGTTAGAAAAAACTGCACCATCGTGTGCAGTTTTTTATTATGCAATAGAACTATTGGATTAAAACCATTGTCAAAGCGTGGCAGATTTATTTAGATTAGGGAATTTTTATTTTATGCAGAAAATAGCATTGTCAATGCGATCGTCCACCTTAATGGCTTTGGTTGCACTCTATTTTACACTGATCTTAAATTATGCATTTTATGCAAAAGTGCTTTCAATCCATCCTTTTACCGGTGCGGCAGGGGATTACTTCTTATTAACTGTACCTTTCTTTGTCTTTTTTGTGTTGAATGCGGTATTTCAAATTTTGGCACTACCATTATTGCATAAAGTGCTTATACCAGCGTTGTTGATCATCAGTGCAGCGATTGGTTATAGCGAAGTTTTTCTAGATGTCTATTTTACAACCGATATGTTGGAAAATGTTTTGCAGACCAACTTTGCCGAAAGTTCTCGAATGATGACATTGCCTTATATTGCTTGGATTATCGGCTTTGGCGTTGTGCCGGCATTATTATATTTATTGGTGAAAGTTGATTATCGTGTTTGGTATAAAGAAATTGCTTATCGCATTGGTTTAATTCTGCTTTCGGTGGTTGTGATTGTTGGTATTGCAAAAGTCTTCTATCAGGATTACGCCGGATTTGTGCGAAATAACAAGAGTGTGCCGGCATTAATTGTACCTTCTAATTTTATTAGTGCTGGTATTAATGAGATTAAACGAATTCGTGAAGCTAATATGCCGTATACACAATTAGGTTTGGATGCAGCACAGGAAAAACCGGATGACTATCGTCACTTTACGGTATTGGTTGTTGGTGAAACTACTCGAGCACAAAATTGGGGGTTAAATGGCTATCAACCACAAACTACACCATTGTTGGCAGCTCGAGGAAAACAGATAATTAATTTTAAAAATGTTTCCAGTTGTGGTACAGCGACTGCACTTTCAGTGCCTTGTATGTTTTCGGGTATGGGAAGAGATGGTTATGATGCAGTTAAGGCATCTCATCAAGATAATATTTTGGATGTGTTGCAGCGTGCTGGTGTAGAAGTGATCTGGTTAGATAATGACAGCGGTTGTAAGGGAGTATGTGAACGTGTTCTGAATAAAGATATTACGGCAACCAATGATCCTCAGTATTGTAAGGATGGTGAATGTTTGGACAATATTTTATTATCGTATATTGATGATGTAATTAAAAAAACGCATAAAGACACAGTGCTAGTTTTGCATACAATTGGTAGTCACGGACCAACTTATTATGAGCGTTATTCCGAACAGTACCGCCGTTTTACACCGACTTGCGATACTAATGAAATTCAGAAGTGTAGCAATGAACAATTAGTGAATACTTATAATAATGGCATTTTATATATTGATCAGTTTTTAGATAATGTAATTAAGAAAATGGAATCTCATCCAGAACTGGAAGCTGCTGTTTATTATTTATCAGATCACGGAGAATCATTAGGTGAAAATGGTGTTTATTTACACGGCACTCCTTATGCTATTGCACCAGAACAGCAAACCCGAATTCCAATGATAATGTGGTTCTCAGATCGCTTTAGACAGAATGAAAATATTGATTTTGATTGTTTAGAGCAAAATGCTCAGCAACGATCTTATTCACACGATAATTTATACAGTACCTTATTTGGTTTAATGGATATGAACCCGAATACTTCGGTATATAAAAAGGAATTGGATATTATTACACAGTGTAAAAAACAGTAACTTCAATAGATGGATGTGAATAATAGAGTAAGAGAAAACAGAGGGCGATACAAAGCCCTCTGTTTATTTTTGCTGATTGAAAATGAGTTAATTTTCGCTAAGAAAACCACCACTTTGATGTTTCCATAATTTAGCGTAAAGTCCATTTTGAGCCAATAACTCACTGTGAGTTCCCTGTTCAACAATATGACCTTTATCCAACACAATGAGACGATCCATTGCTGCAATCGTGGAAAGACGGTGTGCAATAGCAATAACGGTTTTATTTTCCATCATTTTATCTAAACTTTCTTGAATGGCGGCTTCAACTTCGGAATCCAATGCGCTAGTTGCTTCATCCAATAATAAAATTGGTGCATCTTTTAACATTACACGAGCGATGGCAATGCGTTGACGTTGCCCTCCGGAAAGCTTAACACCTCGTTCACCAACGTGAGCGTCATAACCGTGGCGACCTTGTGCATCACTTAAAATTGGAATAAACCCAGCTGCTTCGGCACGTTCCGCCGCTGAGATCATTTCTTCTTCACTGGCATCAGGTCTTCCATAGATAATATTTTCACGCACGGAACGGTGTAACAATGAGGTGTCTTGTGTTACTAAGCCGATCTGACTACGTAAACTTTCTTGGCGGACATTGCAAATATTCTGCCCATCAATAGTGATATTGCCTTGACCTGCTTCATAAAAACGTAATAACAAGTTTACGATAGTGGATTTACCAGCACCGGAACGACCAATTAAACCTACTTTTTCTCCCGGTTTAATGGTGAGATTAAAATCTGTTAGCAACGGTTTATCTGCTTCATAAGAGAAGTTAATGTGTTCAAATTTAATTTCTCCTTTATGTACGACTAGATCAGTCGCATTGATTTTATCAACTATCGTATGCGGTTTGGATAGTGTGTGCATACCGTCATTCACAGTACCGATGTTTTCAAAAAGACGAGCTGCTTCCCACATAATCCAACGAGAAAGATTGTTCACTCTCAATGCCATTGCGATAGCAGTAGCAATAGCACCGACCCCAGTGCTGCCTCTGCTCCATAGCCATAAACCTAAAAAACCAGTGCTGAGAGTTAATAGAATATTGGTTAAATAGGTGAGCGTTTCTAAAGAGGTTGCTAATCGCATTTGTGCGTGAACAGTTACCATAAATTCTTGCATTGAGCGTTTAGCATAACTAGCTTCTCGTAAACCGTGAGAAAAGAGTTTGACAGTAGTAATATTGGCGTAAGCATCAGTTATACGACCGGTCATTAAAGAACGGGCATCGGCTTGACGTTCTGCTGTGTATGCCAATTTTGGGATAAAAATTTTCAGAATTATGATAAACAGTACTAACCAGATAATAAATGGTAGTACAAACCAACCGTCCAATGCGATTAGTACTGCACCGGAAGTAATGAAATAGACGATAACATAGGTCATCACATCAGAAATCGTCAAAACCGTATCTCGTACAGCCAGTGCTGTTTGCATTACTTTCGCTGAAACACGTCCAGCAAATTCATCCTGATAAAAACCTAAACTTTGTCCTAGCATTAAACGGTGAAAATTCCAACGTAACCGCATTGGAAAAACGCCTTGTAAAGTTTGCAGATGGATATTGGCGGCAATGAATGACCAAAGAATACTGAACAGCATTAAAGCCGCCATTGCGATTAATTGCCACTGTTTTTGGTGCCATAATTGTTGTGGTGAATATTGTGATAACCAATCCACTAATACCCCCATAAACTGAAATAAAATGGCTTCCATTGCACCGATACCGATGACCATAATGGTGAGTAATAAAATCCAACCGCGCATTCCTTCGGTACAGGACCAAATAAATTTAATTAATCCGTGTTTCGGTACTTCAGGCATTTCATCCGGATAAGGATTAAGCCGATGTTCAAACCAGCTATAAATACGATTTAATAACATAGTACGTTAATGATCCTCTTGTTTTTCTTGTCGTTTTATTTGATCCCAAATTAAATCCATTTCTGCTAAAGATACTTGTTCCAGTTGGCGACCAGAGTCAAGAATACGTTGTTCAACTTGACGGAAACGGCGTTCAAATTTCAAATTTGCTTTGCGTAAAGCCTCTTCTGGATTAAGTTTTAAATGTCTAGCAACATTGACGGTAGCAAAGAGTAGATCACCTATCTCCTCTTCTATTGCCTGAGGATTTTGAGGTTGTTTTAAGATCTCATCTCTAACTTCCTGTAACTCTTCTTCAACTTTTTGTATTGTTGGTTCCAATTCTGACCAATCAAAACCTACTTTTGCACAACGCTTTTGTAATTTAGCAGCACGTAGCAAAGAAGGGAGAGCTATCGGTACATTATCCAAAATGGAATATTGTGCTTTTTTATAACGTTCCTGCTGTTTGATATTCTCCCAATTTTTCAGCACTTCCTCGCTATTATCTGCTTTTATTTCACCGAAAACGTGTGGATGACGCCGGATAATTTTATCGGTAATGCCGTCAATCACATCATTGAGCGTAAATGTTCCCTCTTCTTGAGCTAATTGGCTTAAAAATACGACTTGCATCAATAAATCGCCAAGTTCTTCTTTTAATTCTTTTCGATCATCTTGATTAATGGCTTCGACAACCTCATATGCCTCTTCAAGGATGTGAGGAGGCATTGTTTGATAGGTTTGTTCTAGATCCCAAGGGCAACCTCCGTTCGGATCGCGTAATTTAGCGATAATCTTGGCAAATTTTTCTAATTTTGTTGTCATTTAATACTCCATTTTAGAATTAATTTGTATTGAATTTTTAATAGCGTGATCAACCGCAAATTTTTCACTTAATTTTAATGTTAGTATAACATCATAGCTTATTCGATTAGCTGATTATAAATGGAGGAATCATTATGTATAAGCACGTTCTTGTCGCAGTAGACCTTTCTGAAGAAAGTAATGTTTTACTAGCTAAAGCTGTTCAAGTAGCTAAAAACAATGGAGCTAAACTTTCTATTATTCACGTAGATGTTAATTTTTCCGACCTCTATACCGGGTTAATCGATGTAAATATGTCTTCTATGCAAGATCGTATTTCCGATGAGACTCACGATGCCCTTGTTGAATTGGCAAAACAAGCAGGTTATCCGGTTACCGAAACATTATGTGGTAATGGCGATCTTGGTACAGTGTTGGCTGATGCCGTAAGCAAATATGATGTTGATATTCTTATTGTCGGACATCACCAGGATTTCTGGAGTAAATTAATGTCCTCAACTCGTCAAGTAATGAACAATATCAATGTTGATATGTTGGTTGTTCCTTTGAAAGATGACGAATAGTGAATTATAGCTTGAAAAAACCTCTGCGTCTGTTGATTGCAGAGGTTTTTTATCTTTTTGATAGTTAATAGTGTGGTGGTGGTGTTTCTTCTGTCTGAGTTGCGATATTGGATGGTTGCACATCTTTTAGTTTTTGTGCGAGATAACGAAGCTGTAATTGCATTTTATCGATGATGAATTGTTGTTCAATCAATGCTTGGTTAAGTTGTTCAATAGTGTTTTCTTGAAAAGCGACTTTTGTTTCTAGTTCATCCATTCTTTCTATTAAATCATCAAATTGGTTCATTAATTGCCTCTTGAGTAACCTACTTTGTATTGTTGAATTGAATAGTTATGCCAAATTCTGAATAAAGTATAGGGAAAATTAATAATTTTGTTTAAATTTTAAATATATATTGTATATTTTCTTAAATCATTTTAATCTATTCAATAAAATTTTTATGGAAGTAAAAATCTATTATTTTCTTATGGAGAACAAATAATTATGCGATCTATTCAAAAACTTGCTTTTCTTTCTGGTTTTGTGTTGTTAGCAATAAGCAGCCATAGTTTTGCAGAAGATTCTCAATTAAAAGATAAAAAGTTTATTGAACAATCTTCTTATGCTATAGGCGTATTTTTAGGTAAAAATATTCAACAATCTTTAGATGGGCAAAAATCTTTGATTGAATATGATAATAATAAAATTTTGGATGGTGTACGCGATACATTAATGGGAAAAACAACGCTTTCAGATGAAGTTCTACAAAAGCAGTTACAGGAATTGGATGCGCAATTAACAAAAGCTACTCAGGTAGAGCTTGAAAAAGTTGCAAAAGAGAATGAAGAAAAGGGCAAAGTTTATCGCGAAAAATATGCGAAAGAAAATGGAGTAAAACAAACTAAAAGCGGGATTCTTTATCGTATAGAAAAAATGGGTGAAGGTGTTTCACCAACGGAAAATGATACCGTGAAAGTGAATTATCGTGGAAAATTGATTGATGGTACTGAATTTGATAGTTCATATAAACGTAACCAACCAATTGAGTTCCAGTTGGGACAGCTTATTCCAGGTTGGGTTGAAGGAATTGGTTTAATCAAAAAAGGCGGTAAAATTCAATTGGTATTGCCACCGAATTTAGCTTATGGTGATCAGCAAACCGGTCAGATTCCACCAAATTCAACATTGATTTTTGATATTGAATTATTAGATGTGAAATCAAATAGTAAGTAATTTTAGTGATTAAAAACAAAGTAAATAAGAAACGGACAGTAATGTCCGTTCTTAGTTTAAGAATCAGCGATCAGAAGTATTAATGTACAGAATGGAAGGCAATAGCAATGAATTTAGATGATGATATTTTTTTACAGGAACAACAACCATTTAGTAAAGAAGATCATAATATTATTCAATCTTATATTCCTGTAGTGGAAGGCATTGCGGCATTAATCGGCGGACATTGTGAGATAGTGCTTCACTCTTTAGAGAATTTGAAACATTCGGCCATTTGTATCGCTAATGGACACAATACTAATCGTAAAGTTGGTTCTCCGTTAACTGATTTGGCACTGCGATCATTACATCAAATGAAAACGGATAGTGTCTCTAAACCTTATTTTACGCGAGCTAAAACTAATGGTTTGATGAAATCAATTAGTATTGCTATTCGAAACCCTCAGCAACGTATTATCGGTTTATTGTGTATTAATATTAATTTGAGCGTACCGGTAGCGGAATTTGTACAAGGATTTATGCCGACACACGAACAGGAAGAAAGTTCTTCGGAAGTTAATTTTGCTTCATCAGTGGAAGAGTTAGTAGCGCAAACGGTTGAACAGACAATTGAAGATGTTACTAATGATCGTAATGTGTCGAACAATAATAAAAATAAACAGATCGTTCATTCATTATTTGAGAAAGGGATTTTTGATATAAAAGACGCTATTAATCAGGTGGCGGAAAGGTTAGAAATTTCTCGCCATACAGTTTATTTATACATTCGTCAGATTAAGCAGGATGAATTAAAATAATGCGTTATCTACTCTCTGTTACACAACCAGTTTATGGTTCACAAGCAAGTTATCTTGCCTATCAGTTTGCACAAGCATTACTTAATGCCGGACATATTATTGATCAGGTTTTTTTTTCTCAATCGGGAGTAACAAATGGTAATTTGTTTGTTTACCCAGCTAATGACGAAATAAATTTAGTCAAGCAGTGGCAACAGTTATCGAAAAAACATCAATTTGCATTAAATCTATGTATCGCCGCATCACAACGTCGAGGTATTGTTGATGAAGCCTGTTCGTCAGATGGAACACAAAATAATTTGGCAGAAGGGTTTGTTCTTACCGGATTGGGGGAATTCAGCCAAGCAGTTTTAACCGTTGATCGAGTTATTACTTTTTAAAAAAATTAACATATGAAAGTTGCATTTATTTTTACCCATCCTCCTTATGGAAGCAGTAAAGTAAGAGAAGGTCTTGATGCTCTATTGGCAATGTCTGCTTATTGTGATGAAAAAGAAATCGGAGTGTTTTTTTGGCGTGATGGCATATTATCTTTATTAAAACAGCAACAAGCGGATGCTATTTTACAAAAAGACACGGCAGCAATGAGTAAATTATTAATGTTATATGAAATTGAACAATGCTTTGTCTGTGAAGAAGATTTGCAACATTATCAATGTTCAAAAGAAGCGTTATCTTTACCTGTTGTCGTATTAGATAATGAAAATTTTTTTAAACGACTGTATCAAGCAGAAAAAATTTTAACATTTTAAGGAATGCTATGCTTTATACCTTTGCCAATCGCGAATATGATATTCAATGGTTACAGCAAATTTTCCAACAATTAACCCCATGTGATGTGATTTTATTATGGCAGGATGGCGTATTGTTACCATTGAAGTATCCAATATTATTTAATCAATTAACACAGTATTTCTTATTGGAAAATGATGTAATGGCGCGAGGTATTTCCTCTGTTTTGAGTAAAATAGCTACAAATGCAAAATGTATCGATTTATCTCAAACTGTGCAGATCACTGAGGATTATTACCCTCAAATTAATCTCTAAATTCTAATTGTACAAAATCTTGACATAGTTATCGTTAAAGAATAGAATTCATCGTCCATTCTTCTATGGAATGGGGTTAATTTAACATTCAATAGTGAATAATTTTATTTAAACTGGAGCTTTTTAATGGCAACTATCAACCAATTAGTACGCAAACCGCGTGTGAAAAAGGTTGTAAAAAGCAACGTTCCTGCATTAGAGGCTTGCCCGCAGAAACGTGGCGTGTGTACTCGTGTGTACACAACTACACCTAAAAAACCGAATTCAGCATTACGTAAAGTATGCCGTATTCGTTTAACTAATGGTTATGAAGTAACTTCCTACATTGGTGGTGAAGGTCATAACTTACAAGAACACTCCGTTGTATTAATTCGTGGCGGTCGTGTTAAAGACTTACCAGGTGTGCGTTACCACACCGTACGCGGCGCATTAGACTGTGCAGGCGTAAAAGATCGTAAACAAGGTCGTTCTAAATACGGCGTGAAACGCCCTAAAGCTTAATGGTTCTCCGTTAAGTAAGGCCAAACGTTTAATTTAGAACATAGATAGCATACAAGACTCCAGAAATAGAGTTTTGGATAACCTGAAGATTTAATATACGGAGAAAAAACCATGCCACGTCGTCGTGTGATTGGTCAACGCAAGATTCTTCCAGATCCAAAGTTCGGATCAGAATTACTTGCAAAATTTATTAATGTTTTAATGGTAGATGGTAAAAAATCTATCGCTGAAAAAATTGTTTATACTGCTCTAGATACATTAGCACAAAGAACTGGTAAAGAACATTTAGAAGCGTTTGAAGCAGCATTGGAAAATGTTCGTCCTACTGTAGAGGTTAAATCTCGCCGTGTTGGTGGTTCTACTTATCAGGTACCAGTAGAAGTTCGTCCGGTTCGTCGTAATGCATTAGGTATGCGTTGGATTGTAGAAGCAGCTCGTAAACGTGGTGACAAATCTATGGCATTACGCCTTGCTAACGAGTTGTCAGATGCAGTTGAAAATAAAGGCGCTGCAGTGAAGAAACGTGAAGACGTTCATCGAATGGCAGAAGCCAATAAAGCATTTGCACATTACCGTTGGTAATTTCATTTATTATGCGGCAAGCCTTGTTAAGGCTTGCTGGTTTAACTTTTTTTAAGCCTAGCGAGAGGAAATAATCGTGGCACGTACTACTCCTATTGAGCGCTATCGTAATATCGGTATTAGTGCTCACATCGACGCAGGTAAAACAACTACCACAGAACGTATTCTTTTCTATACCGGTGTAAGTCATAAGATCGGTGAGGTGCACGATGGTGCGGCTACCATGGACTGGATGGAGCAAGAACAAGAACGTGGTATTACAATTACTTCTGCGGCAACAACTTGCTTCTGGCAAGGTATGTCAAAACAATTCCCACAACACCGTATCAATATTATCGATACTCCGGGACACGTGGACTTTACTATCGAAGTAGAACGTTCAATGCGTGTTCTTGACGGTGCGGTAATGGTTTACTGTGCGGTAGGTGGTGTTCAACCTCAATCAGAAACCGTATGGCGTCAAGCAAATAAGTACGGCGTTCCTCGTATTGCGTTCGTAAATAAAATGGACCGTACAGGTGCAAACTTCTTACGTGTTGTTGAACAAATCAAAACCCGTTTAGGTGGAACTGCTGTGCCAATCCAATTACCAATTGGTGCGGAAGATAACTTTAAAGGTGTTATTGACCTTCTTAAAATGAAAGCGATCAACTGGAATGAAGCTGATCAGGGTATGACTTTCACCTATGAAGATATTCCAGCTGATTTAAAAGACTTAGCGGATGAATGGCACCAAAACTTGATTGAATCAGCAGCAGAAGCTTCTGAAGAATTAATGGAAAAATACCTTGGCGGTGAAGAGCTAACTGAAGAAGAAGTTAGGGCAGCATTACGTCAACGTGTATTAGCGAATGAAATCATTCTTATCACTTGCGGTTCTGCATTTAAGAACAAAGGTGTACAAGCAATGTTGGATGCTGTTATTGATTATTTACCAGCTCCTACTGATGTACCAGCAATTAAAGGTATTAATCTTGATGATACCGAAGGTGAGCGTCATGCGAGTGATGATGAACCATTTTCAGCACTAGCATTCAAGATTGCAACAGATCCATTTGTAGGTAACTTAACATTCTTCCGTGTTTACTCAGGTGTAGTAAATTCAGGCGATACTGTGATGAACTCAGTAAAACAAAAGCGTGAACGTTTTGGTCGTATTGTTCAAATGCACGCTAATAAACGTGAAGAAATCAAAGAAGTCCGTGCAGGTGATATTGCAGCCGCAATTGGTCTGAAGGAAGTTACAACTGGTGATACATTATGTGATCCAGATAATCCGATTATCCTTGAACGTATGGAATTCCCAGAGCCAGTTATTTCTGTTGCAGTAGAACCAAAAACTAAAGCTGACCAAGAGAAAATGGGCTTGGCGTTAGGTCGTTTAGCACAAGAAGACCCATCATTCCGTGTTCATACAGATGAAGAGTCGGGTCAAACTATTATTTCCGGTATGGGTGAATTACACTTGGATATTATTGTTGACCGTATGCGTCGTGAATTCAAAGTGGAAGCAAATATCGGTAAACCACAAGTTGCTTATCGTGAAACTATTCGTACTCGTGTCAACGATGTTGAAGGTAAACACGCAAAACAATCTGGTGGTCGAGGTCAATATGGTCATGTTGTTATCGACTTGTATCCATTGGATCCAGAAGGGCCAGGATACGAATTTGTTAACGAAATCAAAGGTGGTGTTATTCCTGGTGAATATATTCCAGCTGTTGATAAAGGTATTCAGGAACAACTTAAAGCTGGTCCGTTAGCAGGATATCCAGTAGTTGATATCGGTGTGCGTTTACACTTCGGTTCTTACCATGATGTGGACTCATCAGAATTGGCATTTAAATTAGCAGCATCAATTGCGTTTAAAGCAGCGTTTGCTAAAGCAAATCCAGTATTACTTGAGCCAATTATGAAAGTAGAAGTAGAAACTCCTGCGGAATATGTAGGGGATGTTATTGGTGACTTAAGCCGTCGCCGTGCTCTTGTAAATGGTCAAGAAAGTAATGAATTTGTTACTAAGATTAATGCAGAAGTACCATTATCAGAAATGTTTGGTTATGCAACAGATCTTCGTTCACAAACTCAAGGTCGTGCTTCTTACTCAATGGAACCATTGAAATATGCTGAAGCACCAGCTAGCGTAGCAACTGCAGTAATTGAAGCTCGCAAAGCAAAATAATTGTAACAACTGCAACCTATTAATGGGGTGCAGATTTTAATTTAAAAAGGAAATTATCGTGTCTAAAGAAAAATTTGAACGTACAAAACCGCACGTAAACGTGGGTACAATCGGCCACGTTGACCATGGTAAAACAACTTTAACCGCAGCCATCACAACCGTATTAGCAAAACACTACGGTGGTGCAGCTCGTGCATTTGACCAAATCGATAATGCGCCAGAAGAAAAAGCGCGTGGTATCACCATCAACACCTCACACGTTGAATACGATACTCCAACTCGTCACTATGCACACGTTGACTGTCCGGGACACGCCGACTATGTAAAAAATATGATTACCGGTGCGGCGCAAATGGACGGAGCGATTCTAGTAGTAGCAGCGACAGACGGTCCAATGCCACAAACTCGTGAACACATCTTATTAGGACGCCAAGTAGGTGTACCATACATCATCGTATTCTTAAACAAATGCGATATGGTAGATGACGAAGAGTTATTAGAATTAGTAGAAATGGAAGTTCGTGAACTTCTATCACAATATGATTTCCCAGGTGATGATACTCCAATCGTACGTGGTTCAGCATTAAAAGCCTTAGAAGGTGATGCCGCGTGGGAAGAAAAAATTCTTGAATTAGCAAACTACTTGGATACATACATTCCTGAACCGGAACGTGCAGTAGACCAACCGTTCTTGTTACCAATTGAAGACGTATTCTCAATTTCAGGTCGTGGTACTGTAGTAACAGGACGTGTAGAACGCGGTGTTATTCGTACAGGTGAAGAAGTAGAAATCGTAGGTATCAAAGAAACTACGAAAACGACTGTAACTGGTGTAGAAATGTTCCGTAAATTACTTGACGAAGGTCGTGCAGGTGAAAACATCGGTGCATTATTACGTGGTACAAAACGTGAAGAAATCGAACGTGGTCAAGTATTAGCAAAACCGGGTTCAATCACTCCACACACAGATTTTGAATCAGAAGTTTACGT